>NZ_JBFUKT010000002.1:0-158357 GCF_056400705.1 Paenisporosarcina sp. P5_A11 | reverse complement strand
GCGCTCACCCGTCGCGAATGTGTATTACGATGGACGCCTCGGTGATATTGAATATGATGTTCGAGAAGACACTTTTTCAGGACATCTATTTTCAAAGCGTCAATATACGATTGAACAAGGCGAGTTACAATCCGTTCGTGACATTGATTTAACGACCAATGATGAGCTACTGCAAGAAGCCCTATCTGGAAAAGCAGATGTCCGCTTAACTGAAATTGTATCGACCATTCAAGCAGAGCAAAATGAAATCATTCGTGCCCATTTAAAACAACCTATTCTTGTACAAGGTGCAGCTGGTAGTGGAAAAACGACGATTGCTCTCCATCGTATTTCGTATTTCCTCTATACGATGGGCGAACATTTTCCTGCTGAGAAATTAATGATTTTAGCTCCATCCAAATTGTTTATGGACTATATAGCGGATGTTTTACCAGAACTCGGGGTAAGCAAAATTTGCCAAACCACCTACGAAGAATATGTCTTACAAGCAACTAGTATTAAAGTGAAACTAAAAGATTCTAATTTGAAGTTAGCCTCTTTGACTGAACAAGATCAGCCAGACGAAATGATGCTGTGGCAATCTCAAATGAAAGGTTCACTTTTTTACAAAGAATTAATAGATGCCTTCCTCAAACAATACGAGAAATCGGTTGCAAATCAATTTGAAGATATTTTCATTGAAAGGTATAGAATTATGCACGGTTCAAGATTAAAAAAACTATTTCTTCATGACTTTGCATATATGCCGATAGAAAAACGATTAGAACGCATCAAAGTGATTTTACAATCTCACGTCCGTCAAAAGAAAAAAGAGATTCTCTTAATGTTAAATAAAAAATACGATGATGCACTAGATCGAGCATTAAATGGGATTCGTGATGCAGCAAAACGCAAATCGGAAGTAACGAAGTTTATTGATGAACGTGATCGGCGGATTCCCTTGATTGAAAGAGAATCAAAAACGACTGCTTCTTCTTATCTAAGACGATTTAAGAAGGCGAACATTAAAAAGATGTATCGTTCATTTGTAACGAATGAAAACTTAATTAACAATCATACACAGCACTGGTCTGCCGAACAAAGACTCGCTTTCCTTCAATCGAATTCAGTTGAATCGTGGGAAGTTGAAGATTTAGCACCTCTTTATTACATGCATGCTCGACTAAAAGGTATACCTGATGAATGGAAAATGCGTGTAGTTTTTATAGACGAAGTGCAAGATTACAGTATTTTTCAACTCGTTGCTTTGAAAGAAGGCTTAGAAACGGACATGTTCACGATGGTAGGCGACTTAGCGCAAGGTATACACAGTTACCGAGCACTTACTTCCTGGGATCCAGTCGTTGAATTATTCCCAAGAGCTACATATAAAACGCTTCAAAAAAGTTATCGGACGACCATTGAAATTATGGATATGGCCAACGGTATCTTGCAGCAAATGGATGAGGATTTACCTTTAGTTGAACCTGTTGTTCGTCATGGCAAAGACCCACAATTTTATGAAATGACGACACTGGATGGTCAACGAATCGTTACACTACTACAGGAAATACGTAGTCGTGGCCACCATTCTATTGCACTTATTTGCAAGACGACCACTGAAGCAAAGTCAATCGCCAGACAACTCGAAGATTTCCTTTCTATTCAATTGCTTAGTGATCATTCAGATATTGACCAGAAAAAGTTACTCATAGTTCCTAGTCATTTAGCAAAAGGCTTAGAGTTTGATGCGGTATTAATCGTAGCGCTTAATACACCTTTCCGACAACATTCAATCGACTGTAAGTTGCTGTACGTCGCCATGACAAGACCGATGCATGAACTGCACTTAATTGCACCGACACGCGATTACTTTTTATTGCCCTAAGATTGTTTCAGTTAACGTTTCTTCCATTGTGAAGAAACGTTTTTTGTTTTCGACCATTCAGAATGAGATTCCTCTCACTCAGTTTGTGTTTTCGAGCACTCACTGGAGGTTTCCGCCCACTCAACATGTATTTCCAACCACTCATTGGAGGTTTCCATCCATTCGCCTGGAGATGGACACCAATCCTCTCGAGGAAGACAGACTAACTTCAATCTAACTTTCCTTAATGATGTTTCTCCTACTCAATTTCAGTATTTCATCCTTCATTTTAATTTCCAACCACTCAGAGTTGGTTTCTTCTCACTCAGTTTGTGATTTCGAACACTCACTGGAGGTTTCTGACCACTCAACATGTGTTTCCAACCACTCACTGGAGGTTTCCATCCATTCGCCTGGAGATGAACACCAATCCTCTCGGAAAAGACACACATCGATTTACATGCTCACTACAGGAAAAACTCCCGCAACCTATCAAATGGTTGTGGGAGTTTTTACGTAATAATCAACTTGTAAAACTGGTTTAAATCCAGCTTTTTCATATACAGATAATGCTTTGTCATTGTCTATTTCGACATCTAGCATCACTTCTTCACTGCCTTTTCGGAATCCTTCTTCTTGGACAAAAGCTAGTAGCGCGGACCCTATACCTTGTCCTTGATGTGATGGATTCGTAGCTAATGCTGTTATCCATAGTGTGTCTCGTTCTTCAACAGCGGTAACTGTACCAACGACTTCCCCTTGCTTTTTGGCAACAAAGACATGTCTAGATGGATTTGACACATTAAACTCTATCATTGTGTGGACCTCATCTTCGGTGTCACCAAAAGCACTCATTAGGATTCGTGTTAGGTCTTGTCTTTCCGATGTGAATGGGACAATATCCACTTCTGGATTTAATGCGACTGTTCTATTTTCCGATTTTAATGTAGCTTCAGAAAAGTTCCATTCGTAGCCTTCTTTCAGTAAAAAAGCAGCGCCTGTATGTGATTCTTTAATAGTAAGAGCGAGTTCACTTTCACATCCGCGAACTTCAAAGTTTCGTTGTAATTCTAGTATTAACGCATGTCCGAGTCCTTGTCTTCGGAAATCATGATGTACTAGAGCACTCCATTCATACGAATGAATACCGATCATATCTACTGCTGTAATGACCCCTAATACCTCGTCACCCGCGTACGCAAGAACCGCGAAGCCCTTTGACAGTGGGTCTGTAATGACAGGAAGATTTAATACTTGATCATAATTAATGCTTTCTAATGCTTCACTTTTTCTAACTAATGCCTGAATTTCACTAGATGTTTCAACATCCAAAGGGAACGAAACTGTCAATATGGTAATGTCCACAAGTATTTCCACCTTTCTTTCATTGCTGTGTCTATTGTATTTCATTTCAGTAACAAGTGTTTATTTCCACTATTAAACGGATATATACTTACATCAGTTTGAATAATTGGAGGAGCTAGTCATGGAGAAAAAACGTTTATCTTGGGTGGACGTTACTAAAGGATTTCTTATGATTCTTGTCGTTATCGGTCACTACCCTGGGCAACTTGATTTCCCTCTTGCGAAATATATTTATTGGTTCCACATGCCTGCTTTCTTCATTTTGAGTGGGATGTTTTTTAAACCTATTTTAGAAAAAGGGCTTACAAGACAAGCCATACACAAACGCTTTATGCAGTTAATCGTACCATATTTATTTTTTCTTGTAACAATTACAGTGATTCGTTTCGGTATGGAAATTGGATCAGGAAATTTGGATGTTTCTTGGTATTTGAATGATTTATGGACACTAGTAATCGGAGGTCGCTTTGCACGAGGTGCTTATGGTGTATTCTGGTTCGTAACTACTTTGTTCTTTACTTACTTATTCTTTATTTGGATGACAAAATACTTTAATCGTGCAAAACAAATTGCGATATTGGTTGTCTTTTATCTGATTGCTCATTTAGAGAGTTTGTTTGTGATGCGAGTTGTCGGCGGTGCGCCTGATGAAGCTTCTCAAACAATCCCGATGATTTGGAATATAGACGTGGCACTTATGGCAGTTGTTTACTTCTCACTCGGATATTATATGAAAAACATTTGGCAGAATGTCACAAAACCTTGGTTAATTACTGGCTTGATTGTCAGTGGTACAGCTATTTCACTTGATTGGTTTAAAGTGATTGATTATCACTTAAGTATGAAATTCTTACGCTATGATCACCTCATATTAGATTTAGTTATTCCGCTGTCCATGACTCTAGTTTTTGTCGGGGTATTTCAGTTCATTGCATCACGTATGTCGTTAAAATGGTTACAGAAAATCGAAAAGCATTCCATTTCTATCATGTATCTACACATCTTTACTGATATTGTGTTAAACGATTACTTCAATTATGGCATCATTGGATTTACTGCCTTTGGATTAGTTGTTCCAATCGTTGCTTCAATCATCATCCAAAAGCTGGTTCCGCACGGCAAATTATTTCTTGGAGGATTTTCACCGAAAAAACGCAAAGCTCCTAAACCTACTACAACTAAACCACTCATTAACTAAAAGTAGCTGAACCTCGTTTTTGAGGCTCAGCTTCTTTTTATACTTTTGCTTCGTTCAACATCTGGTAATACAAACCTTTTTGGGTAATGAGTTCTTGTTGACTGCCTGATTCCATTAGTTGCCCTTGGTCCATAACATAGACGACGTCTGCTTGTCTGACCGTATTTAAACGATGGGCGATAACAAAACTTGTACGTCCTTCCATTAATCGTTCCAATGCTTCTTGTATCTTCATTTCTGTTACCGTATCGATGCTACTCGTTGCCTCATCTAATAATAAAATAACCGGGTCTGCAACGAGAGCTCGTGCGATTGATAGCAACTGTTTTTGTCCTTGACTGATTTCTCCACCGTCTGCGGTTAAAACGGTGTCATACCCTTCAGGCAATTTTTCAATAAAGTCATGGGCATTCGCTTGTTTTGCGGCGTCCATTATTTCTTCATCTGTTGCATTTAATCTACCGTAGCGAATGTTATCTTTTACAGTAGCTTCAAATAAAAATGGATCTTGTAGAACAAAAGCAATTTGACTACGTAAGGTCTGTCGAGGCAATTCATGTATAGGGATATCATCAATCCGAATTTGGCCTTCATTGGTTTCGTAAAAACGAGCGAGCAATTGCATAATGGTTGTTTTTCCTGCGCCTGTTGCGCCAACAAGTGCTGCAGTTTCGCCAGGTTTCAAGGTGAAGCTGACATTGCGAATGGTATGGTCATCATCTGATTGTTCGTATTTAAAGGACACCTTATCAAATTCAACTTTGCCTTTTAATACAGTGTTCTGTTCCGAAGTAGCTTCATCTTTTTCAATCTCTTCATCCATAATAGAGAATACTCGCTCCGCTCCAGCAATTGCTGATAACACCGTGTTAAATTGGTTGGCTAAATCGTTCAAAGGGCGTGTAAATTGACGCGCATACTCAGAGAATATGACAATGGTTCCGATTGTCACATGACCATATAACGCAAGCAAGCCCCCGACTCCTGCCACAATCGCAAAACTAGCGTTATTTAACATGTTCATAACTTTCGGGATGAAACCTGAATAAGTTAACGCCCAAAATCCTGTTCTTCGTAGACGTTCACTTTTCACAATAAATTCATCCGTTACCCTATCTTCTTGTGAAAAGGCTTTGACAATTCGTTGTCCTGAAATGGTTTCTTCAATCATTCCGTTTAAGTCACCAACTGCTTGTTGTTGTTCTTTAAAAAGTTTCCCCGTTCTTCTCGTAATCCAACGCATGGAGTAAAACATGATAGGAATGATGGTCATCGTCAAAAGCGTTAGCAGCGGGCTAAGCATAAGCATGACAATCACGGTTCCGGTTAACGTTAATATACTTGAGAACACTTGGATAAATGAACTATTTAACGTGGCACTGACATTTTCAATATCGTTTGTTACTCGGCTCATCAGTTCTCCATGTTGTCGTTTATCAAAAAATGACACGGATAATTTTTGGAAATGAGAGAATAAATTAGTTCTCATTCTGTAAATGGTTTGTTGGGCGATACCAATCATCCAATAGTTTTGCAAAAACATCGTCAGGGATAGGAAGAAATAGATCCCGATTAGCCAATAAATCATCGTTTGTAAGCCGACAAATTTACCTGGCACAATGTATTCGTCAATAATTTTACCGAGTAAGAATGGTCCAATCAGTGCTAGTGCTGAACTGACAAATACAAGTAAAAGGACGGTGACTAATAGAGCACGTTGCTCATCCACAAGGTGCCAAATGCGTTTTAACACCCCCTGCCAATCCCCAGCGCGTTCCCCTTTTTTCTTTTTCACAGGAGTAATATCTTCTTTTGTCAAAACAGGCTCGTAGCCGAATGGTTTAAATGGAATCTGTCTCATGCGCAGACACCTCCTGTTCTTGTTGAGACTCTGCAATTTGACGATATAAATCGGAAGTGTGGAGTAATTCTTCATGCGAGCCATAAGCAGCGATTTCACCATTGTCTAGTAACAACACTCGGTCGGCACCTTTTGCTGTCCGAATCTTTTGAGTCACAACAAGCATTGTAGCTTCTTCTTTATCCAATGCTTCCCATAGCGCCGCTTCGGTCTTCACATCTAAAGCACTTGTACTGTCATCGAGCAATAAGATTTCCGGTTTTCGCACCAATGCCCGAGCGATTGATAGTCGTTGTTTTTGCCCACCAGATAAATTCACACCTTTTTGTCCTACTCGTGTGTCATATCCTTTTGCGAACTGTTCGATTGATGTATGGATTTGAGCTTGTTTAGCAGCATGTTGCAATTCCTCAGTTGATGCCTCGATTTTACCCCATGCTAAGTTTTGATAAATGCTCCCTGTAAATAACAGTGACTGTTGAGGAACAAGTCCAATGGCTTGCCTTAACTGATCCAACGACCACTTTTTTACGTCTTTCCCATCTACTTTTACTGAACCAGCAGAAGCTTCAAAGAACCGAGGTATGAGTTGCAACAAAGTGGATTTCCCGGCTCCGGTAGCGCCCATGATAGCTAGTTTTTCGCCCGATTTAACGTCAAATGAGATATTTTTCAACACTGGTTCTGGCGAATTAGGGTAGGAGAACGTAACATTATGAAAGCTGATTTCACCTTCAGCAGCACCGAGCATTTTCCCTGTCTCTTCATCCCGTTCAAGTCCTTTATTGACCAGTAATACTTCTTCCATACGTTCAGCAGAAGCTTTTGCACGTGCAATGGCCATAATGATAAAGGAGAACATAGAGAAAGCGCCTGTCATACGCAGAGCATAGTTGACGATTGCTACTAACTCACCAATTTGAGCATTGTTTGATTTGATTTCAGATGCACCAAACCATAATACGGCAAGTAAACTGATGTTCATGACTAACAATAATAATGGCAAAATGATTTCCATGACTCGTAGGGCTTTCACTGTATCCATTTTCAACAAGTTGGATACTTTTTCGAAACGCGACGACTCAAACTGACCGCGTAGATAAGCTTTGACTAACCGGACCGCTTGTAAATTTTCTTGAAGCACTCGGTTCACACGATCAAGTCGAACTTGAACTAACGCAAAGTAGCTAACACCTTTCTTAACCATGAAATATAAGAAAAAGATGAGGAACGGAGCTCCAATAACCAAGAAAATAGCGAGGTACGCATTGACGATAAACGCCATAATCACACTGCCAATAACGAGTAATGGGGCGCGTAACATGATGCGTAAACTCATAAAGAGCACGTTTTGAACCATTGTTACATCGCTCGTTAATCTAGTGATTAAACCAGCTGTTGGAAATTTCGTGAACGTAGCTACAGTAAACTGTTGCACTTGTTTAAACAAAGCAGTTCTTACATCAAAACCAAAACTTTGTGACGCATGTGAAGCAAAGAAAGAGTTCGTAGCTCCGGATAAGAAGGCTATAATGGCCATAAGCATCATGACCCCTCCCCACGTCCAAATAACAGACACATCTCCTTTCATGATGCCATCATCAATAATTTTTGCGATGATGAGTGGTTGAATAAGCTCGACGGAAAGCTCAATTAGCATTAGGAAAAGAGCGATAGCAATTGGCCATTTATATGGTTTAACATAGGAAAATACGGTTTTCACGTGATGCCCTCCTGAAACTTCTTCGTTAAACGAATTAATAATCTGATTGTTCACTATTATGCCACAACGAGAGCGTTAAAGGTATCATTCGTTTTGCTGAAATGTTCTTGATAAGGAAAATTCTTGGGGTCGTGAATTTAGTTGTAATTAAAATAGCACTTTATCTGATTTGGGAAATAACCATCACAAAAAAACACCTATTCCTGAAAGAATAGGCGTCACATGTTTAACTAACCTTTTGTTTCTTCTCTCCAGCAATGGATAACCAAGTAACGCATACTAACATTACGAGTGCGCCAACTAGTTGCCATTTACCTAGCACTTGTTGCAGCCAAATTACTGATATCACCATCGCGGTTAGTGGCTCCATGCTCGATAAAATGCTTGTTTCAATCGCACTTATGTATCTCATACTGCTCAAGAATAAAACAAATGCCACTGTCCCAATAACAATGACTGTTAATAATAGAATCGATAATTTCCAGTTTAATAAAAGGGACCATTCGTCTGATTGCCACACTCGAGTTATAATCCCTAATACCGCTCCACCTATAAGCATGGACCAGCCGACTACTAACAATACTCCCCACTCTTTCATAAGAGACCCTGGGTACAATGTGTAAAATGCGAAACTTAAACCGACAGCAATTCCCCACACAAGCGCTACTGGACTCAACAATAGATTAGTGAAAGATCCGTTTGTTAATAACAAAAACAGGCCGAACAATGTGCCAATAATTCCAAACAACTGATACATAGGTGGCCATTTCTTTAAGCCCCATGACACGAAAATCACAACGAAAATTGGTGCTAGAAACTGAAGCAATGTGGCTACTACTGCATCGCTTGCTTCAATTGCAGCTACGAATGCATATTGAACTCCTAGCATACCAAATAATGCGAAGATGATTAGTTTTCTGAACCAATACGAATGATGCCATATAGGCTTTAAAGGTGTACCTTTTATTTTCAAAAATGCAAGTAAACCAAATCCTGCAACAAGGAGTCTAATCGTTAACATAAATGGAACAGATAACTCGGAGTTCGATAATATCCATTCTATTAATGGACCCGTGGCCCCCCACAACATTGCCCCTGAAATGATTAACACAATTCCTTTTGCTCGAATCATTTACGCACCCACTTTTCTACTAAACTCATTTCATCTTACTATTCTTCTGAATGAATTCAATGTACAATTTACGAACATTTCATTACCAGTAAAATCAAAAGTTGGTAATCTTCTTTATTTTTCAGAATAAACATTTTTTATTTTGGTGACTTGATGTTAAGATTTCTCTATAATGGAAGATAGATTAAATACAAGGAGTCCTGCGAAATGAAAGGTATGCAACAACTATTGGAGAGCGGCAGCAGTGTATTAGATCACGTTTCTCTTCCAATGATGCTGACTGCTAAGGACGCAACGGTACTTTGGTGGAATGAAGTGGCTGAGAGAACATTTGGCTATTCTGCTGATGAAATCATTGGTAAATTTTATCCTTTCAAAGACGAAGAACGTTCAGCTATCGATCCATCAACTTGGAATCAAGTACTTAATAGTAATGAATCTATTCGATTTGCAAATTTCATTCTTCCATCCAAACAGGGAGAATCTTTCCACACATCGGCTGTTTTACATTCGATGGCTATCGGCAAGGAACAGTATGTAATGTTTGCGTTTGAAGTTGACAACATACAAAGGAAAGATCAAACAAAAATAGAGCAAGAGTTAGCGAGTTTTAAGGTGGGACTAGAAGAAACATTTATGGTCACCTATTTAGATAAGGATGGCTTAATTACATATGCAAATCCGTTATTTTTAAAATCAAGTAAATGGACGCCTAAACGTGTAATTGGCAAGACATTTTGGCAGCTTTTCCCTGAAGAGTCTGCTGAAACATTGGTTAACCAAATTTGGTATGAGTTACAAAGTAATCGCGTATGGCAAGGATCTGTTGAAAAACTAACCAAAGATGGTGAAACTTATTGGGTTGATATGACGGCCATTCCAGTGCTAACAACAAGTGATGACCCTATATACTTCACCATTTTAGAAAAAGACATTACTGAAAAGAAACGTCTGCAAATGCATCTGGAGCAGATTGCCTATGTAGATCCTGAAACAGGGTTAATGAATAGGCATCGTCTAGAAAATATCGTCTCAAGTTTAATTGCTGAACAACGACATTTTTCTTTTATATTTTTAGATATTGATAAGTTTTACACTTTAAAAGACATGCATGATGAAGAGTCAGAAACGACGTTATTACTTGAATTTGCAAAGCGTCTTAAAATGTATTTTCAGGATAGTGACATCGCGCGAGTTGGTGAAGATGAATTTGTAGTATTGACTCCACTTAGCGATTGGTTTATCCAAGGATTTCTAAGCTATTTGAAACAACATCCGATATACATTCGCAATAAAGCCATTCCAATTTCGATTAGTGGTGGTATTACACGAGTTCCTGAGGATCAATCGACTTTTTCACATCTGATGAAAGCTTCGAAGGCAACTATTTATAAAGTAAAACAAGAAGGCGGCGGGAATATTGTCAGCCTGTCAAAAGCAAATCATGTCGCTTTAAGTAAAAAAGCCATGATTGAAAAACGACTAATTGAAGCATTACATCAAAAGGATTTATCAGTTATGTATCAACCTCAAGTTGATTTATCTACTGGTAAAATAGATGCTGTAGAAGCTTTAGTCCGCTGGGAAGACGCTGTACTTGGCACTGTTTCACCAAATGAACTAATTCCTATTGCAGAAGAAACAGGAATGATTCATGATATCGGAAGCTTTATGTTAGAAAAAGCCTGTGAACAAGCTGCTAAATGGGCGAAAAGCGGAAATCCTATGAAAGTCAGTGTGAACTCCTCTATTCGCGAGTTTCGTGATAAGAATATGGTGAAAAAAATTCGTCAAACATTAGAGAAATTCGACTGCCCTGCTCACCTTCTGCAAATTGAAATTACAGAAAAATTCGCACTAGAAGCAGAGTCTGAACAATCGATTATTCGGCAGATGTTACAACTCCAAGCAGATGGAATTGTATTTGTTCTCGATGATTTCGGGACAGGATATGCTTCGTTCCGTTACATGCAATTATTACCGATTACTGAACTTAAAATTGATCAATCATTTATCTCCGGTATTTTGAAACAAGAAAAACTGCAAAAACTTGTTTATGGAATGATTCAATTTGGTAAATCGATGAAAATACGCGTATTAGCTGAAGGCGTAGAAACTAAAGAACAATACGATTTGTTAAATAAGCTTGGTTGCGACGCAATTCAAGGATTCTTTGTTAGCCATCCAGTACCTGCTAGTGAAATTGAAAAACTCTAGGAAGTACGCATTAGACATATGAACATAAAAAAGACGACTCCTCAAGTTATATGAGTAGCCGTCTTTCTTTTGCGTAAATATCTAAAAATCAATTGCATCAAAACTTCTGCAAATACCAATCCCATGGCAATGGCACCCGACGTCATGAATGCCTTTGACGCAAATCCAATAGCTGTTAAATAGTCATTTTCAACAATGTTGCGCATCGCATTATAAGCGAGACCACCTGGCACTAACAAAATGATTCCTGGTACACTGAAAATAATCATCGGCATTCTAAACCGCTTAGATAAAATATGTGCAGCTAGTGCCACCATGAATGCACCTGCGAATGATGCTTGAACGGAATCGCCTGACACTAATGTARAGCCACTAAAAATGAGCCATCCACTCATCCCAACCACTCCACAAGCCACGAGTTTTTTCCTCGGTGCATTAAAAATAATGGCAAATGAGATGGCGATGATGAAACTTAAAATCCCTTGAACAATCCAAGTCATGTTGTCACTCCTCCTAAAATGATAGTACGAGTGCAACACCTGCACCAATTGCAAAAGCTGTTAATAACGCTTCTGCACCTTTCGATACGCCTGATACAAAGTGTCCGGCCATAAGATCCCGAACTGCATTGGTAATCAGTAACCCTGGTACCAAGGGCATAACACCACTTATAATAATGGTGTTTAAATCTGTTCCCAAATTCCCTAAAATAGCAAGAAAAGCAATGCTTCCAACTACCGAGGCTGCAATAAACTCCGCAAAAAATTTAACGCGTGTTAATTCGTGAATTAATGTAACCACAACAAATCCCGTACCGCCAGCAATTGTTGCCGCAGGTACATCCCACCACGTACCTTTGAATAATATGAGGAAGGAACCACTTGCGACAGCAGCAGCAATTAACTGCCAGATAAAAGGAAACATCAAGTTAGCACTAGCAACTCTCTGCAATTCTTCATACGCTTCTTCTATAGTAAGTTCGTTTGTAGTTAGTCTTCTTGATACTTGATTAACTAATGCGATTTTCTCTAAATCTGTCCAACGTTCTTTGATAGACATCATCCGTGTCGATCCGTCTTTTCCAAGTGAAAACATGATGCCTGTGGGCGTTACAAAGCTTTGTGTACCAATTAGGCCTTGAGAGATTGCCATACGTGTCATCGTATCCTCAACACGGTAGGTCTCAGCACCACTTTCAATCATCAGTCGACCTGCAAGCAGACAACAATCAATTGCCAAATCATTCTTCTCATTTAGCACGTATTTGTCCACTCCTCTCACATATCACCTTTGCACAATCTTAACTAAATTCAGCACAAATAACAAATATTGTTTGAAATTATTATTCTAATCAAAACCTATGGTATGTAAGGTATTCATTGATTACCACTTAGAGAAATAAGACTGAACATACGTACATTTACTACTATTCAACCTTGCAGTTGAAATGTACAATTAACCTAGTCAAATTCACATGTGATTAATTTCTCGCGCTTCATCTCAGATCCAGCAATTTTAATAAAAGGAGTAGAAAACATGCAAAGTGCAATATCAAAACTACAGAAACGCATTGCGGTATCTCAACAACATCAACCAGCAGATTTTATTTTACGAAACGCACGTGTGGCTGATGTTTTTTTGTTAACTTGGAAGATTGCTGATTTAGTTGTGGCAGACGGTATGATTGTTGCGATTGATACCACAGGCTCATTTGAAAGTATTGAGGAACAAGACGCCATGGAACGCTGCGTCGTACCAGGTTTAATTGATGGTCACATTCATATTGAATCATCAATGTTGACTCCCTCAGCTTTTGGCGATGTTTTACTGCCTCACGGGGTAACAACAGTTGTGACAGATCCGCATGAAATCGCAAATGTAGCAGGTGTTGAAGGTATTAGGTTCATGTTAAAAGATGCAGAAAAAAGCCCTATGGATATTTATGTCATGCTTCCTTCCAGTGTGCCTTCGACTTCATTTGAACATTCAGGAGCAAAGCTTGAAGCAATGGATTTGAAACCACTTTTATCACACCCAAGTGTCCTCGGACTTGCTGAAGTAATGGATTATCCCTCCGTCCTAAGCGGAGATGAAAAGATGCTTACAAAAATTGCAATGACTCAAGAATCTGGCTTGCGAATTGATGGTCATGGTGCAGGTTTACAAAAGGAACAGATTCGTGGATATCGTGCAGCAGGAATACAAACCGACCATGAGTGTGTAACGGCTAATGAAGCTAGAGACCGTATCTCTCAAGGCATGTATGTACTCATACGAGAAGGCTCCGCAGCAAAAAATTTGATCGACTTACTTCCTGCAGTTACTTCACACAATGCGCGAAGATTCTTATTTTGTACAGATGATAAGCATTTAGATGAATTAGTAGATGAAGGCAGCATTGACCACGCAATTCGCCTTGCTATCGCTGCAGGTATGGAACCACTTCAAGCGATTCAATTAGCTACCTTAAATGCCGCTGAATGTTACGGACTATCAGGAAAAGGTGCATTAGCAGCTGGTTTTCAAGCAGACTTTATTATTTTGGATGACCTTGAAACTTTTAATGTAGCGGCTGTATGGAAAAAAGGTGTCAAAGTGGCTGAACAAGGTGTTATGTTGAACACTACACCTACTCAAGAAAAATGTTCAATTCGCATAAGCCAGTCCGTTCATTTGCCCACGATAACTAAAAATGACTTAGCTATACCATTTTCGAAAGGTTCGAAAGCAACAATTATTGAAATCATTCCAAATCAACTAGTTACAAATAAATTGATAGAAGACGTTGATGTAGTGGATGGTGTATTCATTCCCAATTTAGAATTGGATCAACTAAAATTAGCGGTCATTGAAAGGCATCATCATATACACTCGATTGGCCTTGGCATTGTGAAAGGTTTTGGACTAAAACAAGGTGCAGTTGCCACCACTATTGCGCATGATTCACATAACGCAATTGTTCTAGGTACAAACGATTTGGATATGATGATAGCTATACAAGCATTGCAAGATATCCAAGGTGGATTAGTCGTTGTAAACGAAGGCCGTTTACTGGCGTCACTGCCTCTACCCGTTGCTGGTTTGATGACGCAAGTGCCCTTAGATGAAGCTGTTCAGTCCCTTTTCGAGTTGCATGAAGCGTTGCATAGTATTCACCCAACTCTCGATTTTCATTTATTTTTAACCTTATCTTTTCTCAGTTTACCTGTCATTCCTTCACTTAAATTAACCGATACTGGGTTGTTTGACGTTACAACCTTCCAACACATTTCAATTGAAGCACACGAAAAAGCAGACCACTAAGCGATTCGCTACAGTGCTCTGCCTTCTTTTTAATATGCCACAACACCAATCTCTTTAAACGTAGTTAAATCATAACTCTTCATTTCTTTCATTGAAATGGTATAAAGGGTATCGTCTGCATATACCATCCGCTGAACTAATTGTTCCCAATTCTCATAGAGTTGGCCCGAGCTTGGTTGCTTAATTAAGTTTGCAACTTGTCGAATTCCTTTTCCAGCTGTTATTTCATACATCATGGCACCTTCGCCAGCATAATTCCCATTGCCCTCTTTATTAGTCCCTTCGTACATCGTAACTGGAAAACCAAATAATCCTTTTTCACGATACTGGAATAAAGCTTTGTGGTCATGTTGCAGTGAACTATAAGTGCCTTGACCTCCAATAATCTCCACATCTTTTTCAATAGGATTAGCAAAGTCAGTGACATCAAATAAGGAAATTTTCATGCCACCAGTCATAATTGTTGGTTCGCCTCCATTTTCATTTGGAACTGATTTGGTATCATATCCAAATCCAATTAAATGATTTTCATCAAGAGGATGTAAGTAATTACTGAATCCTGGAATTTTCAATTCACCTAACACTTTTGGCTTTTGGGGATTCGACACATCCATGACGAACAGCGGGTCAGTCTCTCTGAACGTGACCATATAAGCTTTGTCACCCATAAAACGGGCGGAGTAAATTCGCTCACCTTTCGCTAGTCCTTCAATTGAGCCGACTTGTTTCATTCCTTCATCCATAATATATAAATTATTTTCAGAAGGCGTTTCATTATCCCATGCAATTCCCTTGGTGGTCACGACTCTGAAGTAACCATTGTGTTCATCCATCGAGAACTGATTAAGTAGCATGCCTGTCACTTCGCCAGATGAAATAAAGTTAACCGCAGTACCATCCAAACCGAATTTAAAGATTTCTGTGTTCGTTTCTTGTGGACTCCACATTCTGTCGATAGAGGTTTGTTTGTCTTTTTTACTTGAAGGTATATAAATCGGTGCTGTTAAATACAATGCTTCTTTTGACATGTACATGGCATTACTTCCTCCAAGGAATCCTTTCGTTACAACTTGTGACTCCTTTGGATTGTTAAGATCCATGGCAGTGATTACACTATATGTTCCTTCTAATGTGCCTGGAAGAATAGCTAAATCGGAGTAAGACATCGGTGAAGCTTTATCATCTTTTTGACTATCAAATGTGTACGGTCGAAGCTCTACATCTCCATCCTCTTGCATCGCCCAATAGTTTGGCATTACATTAGTTACGAAATACAATATGTCGTCCGTTTTACGAGCACCATTTAAGTACCCTTCTGCACCAATTTCTCGCACTAGTTTAGGATTCTTTTTATCTTTCACATCGTAAAATCGCACATTTGTCGAGCTGTTATAAGGCATCATCATTTTACTTGAAACTTCTTCAGCTGTGTCAGAATAGTCATTTGGAATTTGTTTATCACCCAAAACTATTAATGTGTCTTCAGTTAAAAACAACTGTAACGGATAAAATGTTGCTTCAAAAGGAAGCTCTGCCATTTTTGTCATTGCAGAAGGTTTTCGGATATCTGTTATGATGACTCGACCATTCACTATTGCATAAATGAATTCGCCATCCATTTTCACAATATCTGATTCGTCTACTCCTTCTACTTGATTGTTTGTCTCCGAATAAGCTACCTCTCCTCCACTACCAGATCCTGAAGATTTGCTACTTGAATCCATAGACGATACACTTTCTTCTGTCGCAATATCTCCCCTACCTAAAGAATTAGTGGCCGTTAGCTGCTGTAACTTTTTGAAGTAATCTGTTAGTTCTTTTTTTGATTTTACAGTTTGCAAATCTTTGTGAACTGTAAAAGATAACTTACTTGTCGACATCGATTTGAAAAATCCACCTTGAATTGCATCCCGGTCGATATGCAAAGTATATGAACCAGGTTTAAGGTCAGATACTTCAACAGAGCGTCCGTTTTTCGTAAGTTCTAAACGAGCATTCATTTTGTTTCCTTGCTGATCAACCAAATAAATCGTTCCGTCTACTATGGCAGATTCTTTTACCGGAACGGAGAAATTTGCCTTCCATCCCTGATCTGACAGTGCAATCGATGAGGCACTTACCGTTACTTTATCAATTAAAAATGCAAAAGATAAAACAATCATAGCTACCACCGCTGCTATAATTAGCCACACACTTCTCTTTCTCATCTTACCCTCTCCCCTTCATCAACTGCTTCGTTACTTCATTAGACCGACTACAAACATTTTTGTTTCATCAATTCACTAATTATTTATTCATTTCGAATATTTTTATAAAATGCATAGCTTTTCCTTTTAAAAAAGGGTTACTTCTTGGTGAGCGGTTGCTCAGTTGGAATACTTGACGCCCAAGTTGGAAAAAATCAGAGTCAAGTTGGAATATTTGAACCCCAAGTTGGAAAAATCGTGGTCCAAGTTGGAATCGCTAACAATCATCCTAATGTAGATAAATTCCGTGTGAACTTTACTTTGCAAAAAAAAAAGTACGCAAGAGTTTTCTCTTGCGTACCATTACCAATATTATGAACTCTCCAGCCATCGTTCGAGCAATCCTTCAAGTCTTTCGTCTAGCTCCCCTTTTTCACAAACTAACTGTTCGTAGACTTCCCAATCCTCTTCTTTTTCTATGCGGTTCGTTATTTCTAAAATTGCATTTTCTAGATCTGCCATTTCTACTTCGATTGGTCGAGATAATATCTCCTTCACACGTAGGGGTTTAACCTTTTCTACAAGCTTAGCGCTCTTCACTTCTTCCACTTGATGTCGAGCTTGTAGTTCATCCCATTTGCCTCGAGCCCATTCGTAAGGACCTTCGAATGTGGTCAATTCTCCTCGATCAAGCCAAGCCGTTCGCGGGAATAATTTATTTAAAAAATAGCGATCATGAGATACAGCTAAAATCGTACCTTGGAAGTCTTCCAACGCTTCTTCCAATACTTCTCGTGAATCAATGTCTAAATGGTTCGTCGGTTCATCAAGCATTAACAAATTGACGTCTTGATACATGAGTTGAGCTAACCTTAAACGCATGCGCTCGCCACCACTTAAGTCGCTCACTCGTTTAAATACATCGGGTCCATAAAACATAAAACGTGCCAATACATGTCGTGCTTCCCCTTCAAACATGGATACTTCTTCACGAAAAGCGTCGATTAATCGTGCTTTCGGATTCGATATTTCAAAATGCTGTGATAAAAATCCTACCCGAACATTGCTGCCTAATCTTGCTATACCTTCGTCCACTGCCACTTCGCCTCGCAACAGTTTCAAAATCGTCGATTTCCCTGTCCCATTACGACCGACTACTGCCACTCGATCTTTCCAGTACACATTAAAGTTTGCATTACGAAGTAACAAATTGTCACCGAAGGATTTTGAGACATTTTCCATAACGACGACTTCTTTCCCGCTCCTTGGTGCAGCATCAAATGCTAACGTCATTTTTTTCGGGTCTACTAGAGGTTTTCGCACTTTTTCCATGCGTTCTAATGCCCGTTCCATATTACGCGCACGTCTATGCAAGCCTGGATTTGGTGGAACCGCTTCATTTGCCCAAAGTCGCAATCGTTTAATCGCTTCTTTCATTTTCTTTATTTTTTTCTGTTGTTCTTCGAATTCTTGGAATTCACGCATAAGGCGCTCTTCTTTTTGTATGGCAAAAGAAGAATAATTGCCATGATAAAGCGTCAATTCACCTTCTTCAAGATCCGCTACTTTCGTAACGACTTGATCCAAAAAATAACGGTCATGCGAAATAATGACGACCGTTCCTTCATAATCAGCCAAGTATTGCTCAAGCCATTCAACTGCAAATAAATCCAAATGATTTGTTGGTTCATCGAGTAACAACAAATCTGGTTTTGTTAACAATAATTTACCGAGCATGATTTTCGTTTGTTCGCCTCCACTTAAACTGGTAAATGATCGGCCAACAAACGATGTTAACTGCAACCCTTGCACTACCTTATCAAGTTCCGAGTCCATCGAGTAACCATCCCGAAGCGTGAACTCTTCTTGAATATCCCCATATTGTTTCAAAAGTCTTTCCAACTCACCCGGGTTTGCTAGTGCCATTTTCTCTTCTAACAGAGTCATTTTTTGCTGAAGATTGACTAACTCTTCAAATGCCATCAACAACACATCATGCCCTGTTATTGCTTCTGAATAAGAAGGAATTTGAGCTAGGTAGCCGATTTTTGTGCCTTTTTTAAAATGAATACTGCCTAAATCAGGTGTTTCAATTCCTGCAAGCAATGTAAACAAAGTGGTTTTTCCCGAGCCATTTCGTCCAACAACACCTAATTTGTCACCCGTTTTTATGGCTAACGATAGTTCTTCAAATATGATATTACCACCGAGCATTTTGCTAATTTCTTGTATTGTACATATCATGATTTTTCGCTTCCTTTCTAATTGAACACAGCTGGAAGCACAAAAAAAGACTACTCGAAGAGAGCAGTCTTTTCCCGTTAATAACGGTTTGGAAAGAATGTCTAATCAGCTGTGATGTTCATGTAATTGTCTAAAAATGGACAGACCCGTCCCGTTATCAGCAATTTCATGAGTAATCGCACATGAAACAGATAAAAATTCCAATATAAATCCATGTGCAGTCACAACGTTTTTCATTCTTTCCTCACCTCCGTTCATCGATTTTAGAATATTCTATCACATTTCTCGATCAATTTCAAATGGCCATTTCGGCAACATTTTCGATAATTTTTTATCCTCGCGGTAGCCAAGTACATACTCGGCTTGCATAATCGTATGAATTTCTCTTGTTCCTTCGTAAATAACTGGTGCTTTTGAGTTACGTAAGTATCTTGCCACTGGATAATCATCTGAATATCCATAGGCACCGTGGATCTGTACAGCGTCATCTGCACTTTGATTGGCAAAATCACATGACTGCCACTTGGCTAAAGACGTTTCGCGTGTATTGCGTACGCCTTTGTTTTTCAACTCACCAACACGGTAGACCAAAAGACGACTCATTTGAAGACCCGCTTCCATTTTTGCTACCATTTGTTGAACTAATTGATGCTTGCCGATTGGTTTTCCAAACGTTTCGCGTTCATTACAATATTTTGCACTGGATTCAATACAAGCCATAATTAATCCTGCCGCACCTGCAGCTACTGTAAATCGACCGTTATCTAATGCAGCCATTGCGATTTTAAAGCCTTCGCCTTCTTCTCCTATACGGTTTGCAACAGGAATGCGGACATCATCGAAGAAAATTTCTCCCGTATTTCCTGCACGAATACCGTATTTGCCTTTAATTGCTTTAGAACTAAAGCCCTCCATCGTCCGCTCAACGATAAACGCACTAATGCCATGATGTTTCTTTGATTTATCAGTATATGCAAAGACCACAAAATTATCTGCTTTATCGCATAGAGAAATCCATGTTTTTTGGCCTTTTAAAATGTAATCGTCACCGTCACGAGTTGCCGTTGTAGACATTGCCGCAACGTCTGAACCTGCGCCTGGTTCTGTTAATCCAAAAGCACCGATTTTTTCACCTTTCGCTTGAGGGACCAAGTATTTTTGCTTTTGTTCTTCGGTACCCCATTGCATTAACGTCATGGAGTTTAAGCCGATATGAACAGATACCGCTGTTCGAAACGCCGTATCACCGCGTTCCAACTCTTCGCAAACAATAGCTAGGGAATTATAATCCATTCCGCTACCGCCATATGCTTCAGGCACGCAGACTCCCATAAACCCCAACTCTGCTAATCGTTTCCACACTTTGGGATCGAATCCACCAGTGGAGTCCCATTCTGCTATATGGGGCAATATTTCGTCATCCACATATTGTCGAACTGTCTTACGAAGTAGTTGATGTTCATCTGAAAATTCGAAGTTCATGATGAGTGCCCCCTGTTATCCGTTTCCAACCGAAGTTGATTGTTTAATAGTTTCTTGAATTTCGACGCCTCGTTTTTTCATTTCTGCAATATATGCATCACCAGGTACAATTTGTTCAGGTGGGTAAACGCCGCGTTTTGTGATTTCTCCATTACCAATCATTTGCGCAACGACTGAAATCGTATTTGCTGTTGCACGAGCCATTGCCGTTACTTGATCAGTCATATCTTTCTTGGTGACTAGTTCGTATTCATATGTAACCGTTTCTCCATTTTTATCACCAGAAACAATGACACGTAACAACACGGCATCTTGTTTGTCACCCAACAATAAACCAGGCGTTAAAGCTGCTTTTAACACTTCACGCGTACTAATCGATTTTCCATCAACTACTACTTTTGTTTCTTTATTTGTTAGACCAAGATCTACTAATACTTTAAATTTCTCTGCATGTCCTGGATAACGGATTGTTTTGTATTCGAGTGTTTCGACGTTTGGAAATGTTTTTGTTAAAGTCGATGTTCCACCTGAAGTATGGAACGCTTCAAGCTCTCCAAATTCATCAAAATGAATCGCTTCAATTTCTGATAATGAAGGAACTTCATGTAATTCACCATTTCGCACTACATGTGAAGTGTCTGTATAATGATCAAATACACCATCTAAAGAAAAGACAATATTGTATTTCAATGGACCTTCTGGCACTACTGGAATTCCACCGACATAGAGTTTTATCGATTTTACTTCGTCTAATTTACTTGCACCGTACCCTGACAATATATTAATCATTCCTGGAGCTACCCCTAGGTCTGGGATGAGTGTAATTCCTTTCGCTTTTGCTTCATCAGCTAAACCGAGAACAGCCTCCGTTGCTCCACCAATGTGACCGCCTAAATCAATTGAATGAACACCTACTTCAACAGCAGCACGTGCAACTTTTTCATTAAACGAATAAAATAAGGCATTAATTACGACGTCACCTTTGCTCATTACTGCTTTTAATTCCACATCATTATTGGCATCTAAACGGATTGCTTCAATTTTTTCGGATTGGATTTTATCTTTAAAAGCTTGTACTTGTTCTACTTGAACGTCAGCTAAAAATACCTTTTCAACGTATTCGCTTTTGACTAAATCTCGTGCTGCTTCCTTGCCCATTAATCCCGCACCTAATACGACAACCTTCATATTTACATCCCCTTTGTAAAACTTTGTCTATCTGCTATTAGTTATCAATTTGAGCTCGTTGCAACTTGCCACTGAAATCAATATAAATACTCTTCCACTCTGTATACACGTCTAAAGCTGCAACACCTGAATCACGGTGGCCATTCCCCGTCCCTTTTGTTCCACCAAACGGTAAATGAATTTCAGCTCCTGTTGTACCTGCATTTACATACACAATCCCTGTATCTAAATCGCGTTGCGCTTTAAACACGGTGTTGACATCACGAGAGAAAATACTGCTTGATAATCCAAAAGTTACGCTGTTATTCACTTCAATCGCTTCGTCTAAACTCGAAACTTCGATAAGTGATACAACTGGACCAAAAATTTCTTCCTGTGCAATTCGGCTATCGCGTTCTACATTCGTGAACAAAGTAGGAGCGTAATAGTTTCCGTTAGCTAAATTACCTTCAGCAAGAATTTCACCGCCAACAAGTAATGTAGCGCCTTCTTCTTTTCCGATTTGTACATAATTATGGATTTTTTCTAAGGCCTTTTTGTTAATTACTGGTCCAATTTTCACGGTTTCATCCATACCATCACCGATAGTTAATTGTTCCATTGCAGTTAGAAGTAGTGATTCAAGTTCTTCTTTAACATCTTTATGCACGATGACACGACTACATGCAGTACAGCGTTGACCTGCAGTTCCAAAGGCACTCCAAAGAATCCCTTCTACTGCTAATCCAAGATCTGCATCATCCATAACAATTACTGCATTTTTCCCGCCCATTTCAAGCGACACTTTTTTCAAATGACGACCGCCACGTTCTGCAACTGAACGACCCGTTTCTGTTGACCCTGTAAATGAAATAACTTTCACATCTGGATGTTCAATCATAGCTGTACCGACTTCTGATCCTGATCCAAAAACTATATTTGCCACTCCTGCTGGAATTCCCGCTTCTTCAAAAACTTTCGCCATTTCATACGCCATCATCGGAGTTTCTGTTGCTGGTTTCCATAAGAATGTATTACCTGCTACTATTGCCGGGAACGATTTCCATGTTGCAATCGCTACAGGGAAGTTCCATGGTGTAATAAGTCCGACAACGCCAATTGGGGCACGAACACTCATCGCAAACTTATCCGCAAGTTCCGATGGCGTTGTTTCACCAAATAAACGGCGACCTTCTCCAGCCATATAGAATGCCATATCTATTCCTTCTTGCACTTCTCCGCGTCCTTCTTCAATGACTTTGCCCATTTCTTTCGTCAGTACTTGCGCTAAATGCTCTTTCTTTTCTTTCATAATACGGCCTATTTCATATAAATAATCTGCTCGCTTCGGTGCAGGAACAAGCGCCCACTTCTTCTGCGCTTCCTTTGCAGCCGCTACCGCTAGATTTACGTCTTCTTTTGTTGATAATCGGACTTGAGCTAACTCTTCGCCATTTGCCGGGTTCGTTACAGGAACGTACTTAGCATCTTCCGCATCCTGCCACTTTCCACCGATGTAATTATTCAATTGCATGTACCTTACCCCTTTCGTTTTGAAAACGTTTTCACTATAACTTATTCGACATGAAACCTTTTAAACCTTTCCAAATTCAGAAAAAACGGAATATTCTTTATTAAAGTTTCGGATGAAACTTTTTGCTGTGGAAAGCGTATGAATGAGTAGAATTTAATTTTTGGAGGAATGAGACATATGAATAACCACGAAATTGATTACAAATTATACGGAGACGACATGCAGTTTGTAGAAGTGGAACTTGATCCAAAAGAAACAGTTGTTGCAGAAGCTGGTAGTTTAATGATGATGGAAGACGGAATCGCGATGGAAACCATATTCGGAGATGGCTCTAATGGTTCTGCTAGTAGTGGTTTAATGGGGAAATTAATGGGCGCAGGTAAACGTATGCTTACTGGTGAAAGTTTATTTATGACCACTTTCACTAATACCGGTTCAGGAAAAAAACATGTCTACTTCGCTTCACCGTATCCAGGCAAAATCATCCCGATGGATTTAAGCGAAATGGGTGGTAAAATCATCTGTCAAAAAGATGCGTTTCTTGCTGCCGCTAAAGGTGTTTCGGTCGGTATTGAATTCCAACGTAAACTCGGAACGGGATTCTTTGGTGGCGAAGGATTTATCATGCAAAAACTTGAAGGTGATGGACTTGCGTTTCTTCATGCTGGAGGTACCATTCATAAAAAACATCTACAACCAGGTGAAGTATTGCGCGTAGACACAGGTTGTTTAGTAGCGATGACTCAAGAAGTCGATTACAGCATTGAAATGGTTAAAGGTGTAAAAACAGCATTATTCGGAGGAGAAGGATTGTTCTTCGCTACACTAAGAGGACCCGGAACAGTATGGATCCAATCGTTGCCGTTTAGCCGACTTGCTAGCCGCGTCTTCGCAGCAGCTCCGCAAATTCCAGGTGGAGGCTCCAAAGGTGAAGGTAGTTTAGCTGGTGGATTATTTGATATATTAGGTGGAAAATAAAATTGAAAGACAGTGTGCCATGTATGGTGCACTGTTTTTTTGCTTATTCCCGTTCATTTTGTGTTTATTCCTTTTCATGGACCCTTTATTCCCGTTCAAACGCGATTTATTCCCTTTCACGGACCCGTTATTCCCATTCAAACGCGGTTTATTCCCTTTCACCCATATTCTTCCACAAAAACCACTCTTCTCTACCTCTGTAACTACAAAAAAAGTGCCCGATGCTCATTCGCACCAGGCACTTAGTCAAATTATGAGACGATCATTTTCCCTTTCATTCGCCACAAGAAATACAGGACAGGCAAGATGAGTAACGCAGAAGTTGTGATGCCTCCTGCAACAGATGTGTACAAGGCAAGTAAACCGACTAATGGCCCCCCTGCTATTTGTCCAAAAGCATCAAGTTGACCGAACATGGAAAGAGTTGTGGCCCGACCTTTTGATTGCAGACGTTTGTTTGTAATAATACTCATTAATGGATAGTTTACATTTCTGAGTGCACTTGTCACCCAGTACATTGCAATGGCTATGAAGAAATGTCCAGTCCATGCGAAGACAATCATGGTCCCTATTAAAACGGCATTTGTTAATAACAGCACATCCGCGTAGCGACCTTCCACATATTTTTCCACAAATCTTAGTACGACAATATTAAGCAAAAAAGCTATAGCGTAAAATGTGCCGAACCAATAAATGGATTCACTTTCTGACAAGTCATAGTCGGCAATGAAATGAGCACCGTATAAACGGTCAAACCCCTCACTCGCGAGTCCCCATAATAATGTCACCACCGCAATACTGACGAGTATCGTGTTACCACGAATTTGCGTCATGCCTACTTTAATGATTTCCATCATATGTGTAACACCTGATACCCCTTTTGCACGTGTTACTTTGACAAACTTCGTTTCCGGCAGAATAAATGCCCATAATGAAAGGATAATGAGCATGATACCTGCTACTAAAATGGCAAACTGTACCGACCAAATGGCTGCAATTGACACACTCGCTAAAATTGCGACAAATCGTGCGAATGACGAAAATTGAGAACCACGTAAAAAGGTTTCCTCTAAGTTTTCACCATTTAATTCATCTGCAATCCATGCTTGCTCTGCCCCACTAATAAAGGTCCAGCCGACTCCCCATAACGCAGAAGCCAATGCAATCGCCCAAAAATCCGGCATACTTCCTTCCAATATGTGAGCCAACCCAATCACTAATGTCCCTATAGCAAGTGATTTCTTACGACCGTAATGATCGGCAAACAGACCCGTTGGCATTTCAAATAAGAGAACCGAAACTTCCATAATTGTTCCGATTAGTACTAGTTGTAATGCATTTAAATCTGCTTGTGTAACATAATAAATGGCGTTCAAAGTAAACACCATTTGAATGAAAAACGCACGTGAACTTGTCACGGTATAATAAAACTTTTGTATTGCCACTTTTATTTTCCTCCGTTAATTGATTTTAGATGAAATCAAATCGGAGTTCACATTTTATGCCAACATGTCCCCCAATTTTATTGATGACGTCAGTGTTATTCTTTTCATATTAATCTCTCCTTTTCTAAAACTTAACTTAGTATAAATAGTATTCTGACTATTGTCACTAACTCACAAAGAATTTTTTCAGCTATATATGGTACCTTACCTGCCCTAATCCATCTATCCCTCGCTTCTTCTCAAAACCTTATGTTGCCAATTCACCCACGACTCGTCATAATAGCACTAATTATGCGAAAAGAGTGATAGCTTGAAGAATCGATCTTTACAATTCAAAATTTTTGTCTATGGCGCTTTATTTGTCACCGCTATTTCTCTTCTCATAGGGGCTTCATTCTATTACACGATGTCCCAGAGTATCGAACAGCAGATTGGCAATCGCGCTTTAAATATTGCAATGACTACGGCAAATCGACCAGATGTGGTTGCTGGATTTGAAAATGAAAACCCAGCCGCTGTTTTGCAGCCCATTGCTAAAACGATCCGTAAACTAACTGGAGCTCAATATGTGGTCATTGGCAACGTTGAAGGAATTCGCTATGCACATCCAGTTGCTGAACGTATTGGTCAAAAAATGGTTGGTGACGACAATGAACGCGCGTTAATGTATGGAGAATCTTATATTTCTGAAGCAACCGGGACACTTGGACCTGCCTTACGAGGAAAAACTCCTGTTAAAAATGAACAAGGTGAAATTGTGGGCATCATATCAGTTGGGTTTTTAAAAGCCGACATCTCCCATACCTTTTTTGAATATGTGGATTCAATTATTACAATCGTACTCTTGGCTATCATCTTAGGCGTTATCGGTTCAACCATTTTGGCGAGAAGTATAAAAAAAKTATTATTTAATTTAGAGCCTGTTGAAATTGCGCATCTATTCACTGAACGAAATACACTGATTGAATCTGTTCGTGAAGGAATTATTATGGTCGATCAAGATGCACATATTTCGATGATGAATAAAGCAGCATATGAAACTCTTTCTCTACCAGAGGATGTCACACTCATCGGGCGTCATATTGAAGAGGTGTTACCTAATACATTGCTCCCTCAAGTTCTTTTAAATGGAGAAAAACAACTTGACCGACAAATGGAAATACGAGGAAAAAAAGCAGTTGTCAATCGAATCCCGATTTTAATAGGGACAGAAATCGTTGGAGCTGTATCTAGTTTTCGTTTGCAATCGGATTTTGATCAGTTAACAACAGAACTTTCTCAAGTGAAACAATATACGGAAGCGCTCCGAGCACAAACACACGAATATCAAAACTTTCTATATACAATTAGTGGGCTCATCCAACTTAACTCGCTAGATGAAGCGCTTCATCTCATTCATGACGAAAAGCAAGAGCATCAATCACTTATCCAGTTTGTTACGAAAAGGTTGCAAGACCCCTACCTAGGTGGTCTCGTCATTGGTTTATTTAATCGTGCCCGTGAATTAAAAGTTCGATTTATTTTAGATGAAGATAGTTATTTAACTAGCCTGCCTAAACATCTAGAAAAAAGCTTGTTTGTATCCATTATAGGAAATCTAGTAACCAATGCATTTGAAGCAGTTGAACACTTAGCAGAATCAAATCGAGTTGTACGGTTATTTATCCTTGATAATGGACAAGAAATCTTGATTGAAGTTGAAGATTCAGGAGACGGGCTTAGTGCTGATTTACAAGAACACATATTCAAGTCGCGCATTTCCACGAAAGAAGGACAAGATCGTGGCTACGGTTTAGTGAAAGTTTCAGAGAATATTAGAGACTTAAATGGAGTCGTATCGATCGAAAATGGGGATTTAGAAGGCGCACTTTTCGTCATCTCCATTCCAAAAGGAGGGTTTTCTGTATGAGTAAATTAATTGAAGTCTTAATCATTGAAGATGATCCAAGAATTGCTGATATTCACCGTCGTTTTATTGACAAAATAGATGGATTTATAGTCGTTGGATCTGCACATACGGGAGCTGAGGCAAAGGACTGGGTTGCAGCAATGAAACCCGACCTTATCTTACTTGATGTTTATTTACCAGATATGATGGGCACTGAGTTGATGACTTTTATTCAGGCCGAAAGTACAGATACAGACATCATCTTTATCACAGCAGCAGCGGAAGTGAGTGTCGTGAAACAAGCATTCCGAGGTGGCGTCATCGACTATATATTAAAACCGTTAACGTTTGATCGTTTTCAAGACAGTTTGCACGAATACCAAGAAAAAAGAAAAACACTTGCAAGCACTGGAAAATTACAAGAAGAGTCCATCCAATTGTTGTGGCACTCATTTAAGTCGCCCAATTTAACTGACATTCCTCTGACACCAAAAGGAATTGATCCTATTACAATAGATAAAGTGGTTGTTCAATTAAAGCAACAAACACAAGGAATAACAGCTGAAAAACTCGGAATTGCTAGTGGACTTAGTAGATCTACCGCAAGAAGATATCTGGAATTTCTTGTTTCAGAGAGTAAAGCGAGAGCTGAACTTATATATGGAACAATCGGTCGTCCAGAACGCAGGTACTTTCCAAAAAACCTGTGAACTTTATGAACAAAATGACAACAATGACCTTTATCTCCCTTATGACCCAAAACATTGAATTGAATAAAAGTTCTGATAAATTGAAGACAGCGTATTGAAAGCGCTGTCTTTTTCTAATTCAATCAAAGGGGATATCGTTTATGTGGAAAAAATTATCAACGGTAATTTTAGCAGGTTCATTGGCTTTAAGTTTAGCAGCGTGCTCAAGCGAAGGAGATGCAAGCGTTTCATCAAAGTATCCTGAAAAACCGATTACAATTGTGGCACCTTCTGGGGCTGGTGGCGGATGGGATTTAACAGCTCGTTCTATTGCCAAAACTATGAATGCTACAAAGTTAGTGGAAGAACCGATTACTGTTGAAAATAAACCTGGTGGCGGAGGAGTCGTTTACATGGCTGAATTTGCTACTAAAGAAGTGAAAAATGATTATGTATTAATGGTCAAATCACCTCCTATTTTAATTAATAACAACAAAGCTGAAGGTAACAGTGCATATGGATATAAAGATACAAAACCACTAGCACAATTAACTCGTGATTATGGCGCAATTGTTGTACCAGCAGATTCAGAATTCAAAACGTTAACAGATGTTTTAGATGCAATAAAAGCAGATCCAAGTAAAATCACTTTAGCTGGTGGATCGGCTCCAGGTTCAATGGATCATTTAGTTGGAATTCTTCCAGCTTATAAATATGGAATTGATCCTAAATCAGTAAAATACGTTTCTTATGATGGTGGCGGTGAAGCAGTTGCTGCACTTCTCGGGAAAAATGCTGATGTTATTGCAACAGATGCCTCTACAATTACCGAGTACGTAAAATCAGGTGATGTAAGAGTACTGGCAGTTAGTTCTGCAGAACGCTTAGAAGGTGAACTAAGTGATGTGCCTACTTTCAAAGAGGAAGGCATAGATACAGAATTCACAATTTGGCGCGGTTTGTTCGGACCAAAAGACATGTCTGATGATGCTTATGATTACTGGACTTCGAAGTTAGACGAGTTAGTTAAAACAGATGAATGGAAATCAGAACTTGAAAGAAATGGTTGGCAAAGTGAATATCGTAATGCCGCAGACTTTACTACTTATTTAGAAGATCAAGACAAAGTAATTGTTGAATTATTAACTGCATTAGAAATGCAAAAATAAAGAATAAAGGCGACGGCAGTAGCGGTCGCCTTTTTCTAAAGGAGGTGTGAAAGATAATGAGTAAAACGTTCGATCGTTTCACAGGTATCGCCTTTTTACTGATTGGTCTTTTATTTGTCATTGAAAGTCGTTCGATATCAAAAAGTGCGTACGGTTCTTCAGTAGGACCGGATATCTTCCCAACAGTACTAGGAATCATCCTTATTTTATTAAGCCTACGTTTACTTTTTGAAACAATGAAATATGAACGTGCTGAAGGAAAAAAAGAGTCCGTTCAATATGTTAAATTCTTAATCATTTTCATAAGTGCCGCTGTATATGCAGCTGTTTTAGAACCGCTTGGATATGTCATTTCGACCTTTATATTTTTACTTATTGCATTTCAAACGATGGAGCGTGGGAAATGGATTAGTTCACTTCTCATCGCTGGTGCTTTTTCATTTGGTGTATATTACTTTTTTGCAGAGTTTCTTGGCGGATCATTGCCAGGATTCCCAGAGTTTTAAAGTGGAAGGAGTTTTGGTATGAGTACTTTAGATTTTCTATTTAATGGTTTTGCTGTAGCATTTCAGTGGCAAAATATCATGTTTGCATTTGTTGGTGTTTTGATCGGAACAGCCGTGGGAGTTTTACCAGGTATAGGACCAATGAGTGGGGTTGCCCTTCTCATTCCTGTTACCGCTACTTTAACTTCTGGAATGCCAACTGAAGCCGCAGCCGCTAGTTCTATTATTTTGCTGGCAGGAGTTTATTACGGAGCCATGTATGGAGGTTCAACAACGTCTATTCTGTTAAATACTCCTGGAGAATCTTCTTCCGTTGTTACTACTTTAGATGGGTATCAAATGGCCAAACAAGGCCGTGCCGGTGCTGCACTTTCCATTGCTGCTATCGGTTCATTTGCAGCAGGTATCATTTCCTTAATTGGATTGGTATTGTTAGCAGAACCCTTATCAAAAATTGCCCTTAAGTTTGGTCCAGCAGAGTACTTTTCATTGATGCTTCTCGGTCTGTGTGCGGTCAGTGGATTAGCTGGAAAATCGATGACTAAAGCATTAATCATGACGATATTTGGTTTACTTTTAGCAACCATCGGAATTGATGCAGTTTCAGGAATTGCTCGTTTTACATACGACTTACCTATTCTTTATTCAGGTCTCGAATTTTTAACAATTGCCGTTGGGTTATTCGCTCTTGGTGAAGTCTTTAAAACGATTCTTGAACGAGATAAAGAAGATGGTGCCATTGCAAAAATCAATCGTATTTTACCAACTAAAAAAGATTTAAAAGATAGTGCGGTACCAATCGTTCGCGGTTCATTGTTAGGGTTCTTTATTGGAGTTCTACCGGGTGCGGGTGCAACCCTAGCATCATTCTTCTCTTACATGACTGAGAAAAAGTTTAGCAAACATCCAGAGAAATTCGGTACTGGTGTAATTGCAGGAGTAGCTGGACCTGAATCAGCAAATAACGCTGCATCTGGTGGTGCTATGATTCCATTGTTGACCCTCGGTATTCCCGGCTCAGGAACAACTGCCATCTTGATGGGCGCCCTTATCATGTACAACATCCAGCCAGGTCCTTTGTTATTTGAGGATCATCCAGAGGTTGCTTGGGGACTTATTGCAAGTATGTTTATCGGAAACTTGATGTTGCTTGTTTTGAACATGCCACTCGTCAAAGTGTTTGCGAAAATTATTCAAACGCCGAAAAAATATCTTTTGCCGATTATTGTTGCGATTTCCTTTTTCGGCGTATATGCCGTCCAATATACAACTTTCGATTTATACTTGTTACTTGCATGTGGTGTTCTTGGTTATTTGTTAGCGAAAAACGACTACCCTCTTGCACCTCTTGTATTGGCACTTGTATTAGGGCCAATGATTGAAAATAATATGCGTCGTGCATTGACGATTTCAAATGGAGATTTCTCGATTTTCGTGACCAAACCTTTGTCTCTAGCCTTTATCATCGCAGCGGTTGCTTGGCTAGTAGTTCCACTACTTATGAAACTTAAAGGACGTAATGTTATTGTAAATGACGAAGAATAAGTGAATGATTGACAAAAGCAGAGTGTATTTATACGCTCCGCTTTTTTATTCCCGTTCGATGGAGATTTATTCCCGTTCGCGAATGGTTTATTCCCGTTCGATAGAGATTTATTCCCGTTCGCGGATGGGTTATTCCCATTCACCCAATTTCACCCAACAAAAAAGGCTGCCAGTTCCATCGGCAGCCCCATTAATCTTATTCACACAAATTTATTCAACTTTACCTTTTTCAAAATTCAAATCCCATGTATAGCCAAACTTATCGCAAACTTTTGCGTATTTTGCTCCCCAGAACGTGTCTTGAAGCTCCATAACAGCCTTACCGCCTTCTAACAAAGCATTGTATAGGCGATTCACTTCTTCTTCGCTTTCACATTCAATCATCAATGCGACATTTGTTGCACCAGATTCGCCTGGAGTAGGTGAATCTGCAAGCATGATATTGAAGTTTTCATCAGATAAGCAACAATGCATAATGTAGTCTGCAGCTTCTGGTGGATAAGGAAAACCTCCATCGCTATCACTATACTTCATTATTCCATTGTTTTTTAACCCGAAAGTGGTTTCATAAAATGCCGCAGCTTCTTTGCCATTCCCGTAAAACGATAAATATGGAGTAACTGGTTTCATTTGCTTACATCCCCTTAATAAAAAATAGATATCGTTTATAAGGTTCGCCATTAATCTATTAAAACCTTTTATTTATTCCTACTTTTATGGAGAATGAAATTTATCGCTCAAACTCATTTAACACTCTCATTATCTCGCTTTAGAAGATACTCCTATCGATCATCATAAGTCATCAAACCCGTTATCTTGGACATTTACTTTGACGTATTGCCGCGACTTTTGTTCGAAGAAATCGGTTTTACCTAAGTCTACTTCTTCATAGGCTTTGATCCATTTTAATGGATTCTTACGATATTCAGGAAATGGACGTTCATAGCCGAGTTGGGCACAGCGAACATTTGCGTAAAAGTAAATATATTCTTCCACATCTTCAACATCCAGACCGTCGATTCGATCTCCAATGACTTCACGTGCCCATTCAGTCTCGAGCAGCGCTGCTTCTTTGAAAATCGCTTCCACATCACGTGCTCTTTCTGGCGTATCGTACTCAGGATATTCCCGTAACAATTCTTGATAAATTTTCACGAATAAATCCACATGAATTTGTTCATCTCGGTTGATGTAGTTAATCATCGTGCTTGTGCCGACCATCTTTTGATGACGAGCCAGATGATAAAAGAATGCAAAACCTGAATAGAAAAATAACCCTTCCAAAATGACATCATAGACAATCGCTTTTAATAACGAATCCACATTCGGATTATCGGAAAATTCTTCATACCCTTTCATGATAAATTCATTTCGCTTTTCAAGAACGGTTTCCGTACGCCAATAATCAAACACACGGTCTTGTTCATCCTTTGACACTAAGCTCGATAGTACATATGAGTACGAATGATTATGAATAACTTCTTGTTGTGCCAAAATAATCATCAGTGCATTCAAACTAGAATCAGTGAGATAATCTGCCACTTTTCCAGCAAAGTCAGTTTGAATACTGTCGAGCAATGCCAATAAGCCGATAATTTTTAAGAATGCTTGTCGTTCCGGTTCATTTAAGGAACTGAATTGTTTTACGTCTGAACCCATATTGATTTCAAATGGTGTCCAAAAGTTGCCGAGCATTCTTTTGTATTTTGGATATGCCCAACTAAATCGGACATCATCCCAGTTTAAAATATTTGAAGAAGTACCATTGACGATACCTGTTGATCGATTCGGTGCATCTTTATCCATAAGTTTTCGTTTTTCGATTGTCGTCATACATGGTTCCCCCTTAGCTTGAGCAAGATTCACATTCCATTAATTCAATCGATGTTGAACGTACGTAGTATGTTGTCTTCAATCCCCTTGCCCACGCATCTAAATGTAAATCAAGCAATTCTTTCGCTTTGATTGTATTTTGGACATATAAATTCAACGATACCCCTTGGTCAATATGACGTTGACGAGCAGCGTTCTGTTTTAACGTCCAGTGTTGATCGATGAAATACGCTGATTTGTAGAACCAAGTAGTATCTTGATTTAAATCCGGCACGGTTACTGGAATTTTATAGTCTTTCTTTTCTTCTGAATAACTCTTTTGGAAAATAGGGTCAATACTAGCGGTGCTTCCTGCTAAAATCGAAGTAGATGAATTCGGTGCAACGGCCATTAAGTAGCCATTTCGCATCCCATTCATCGCTACTTCAAAGCGAAGTTCACGCCATTTTTTTGATATGTAAGCCCGAGATTCGAAGTACTCACCATTTTGGAAACCTGAACCCTTAAATAATGGATACGGTCCTTTTTCCCTTGATAAATTCATCGATGCTTCGATGGTTAAATACGCTATTTCTTCGTATAATTCATCCGCAAACTCTACGGCTTCATCTGATTCCCAGCGGATAGATTTTAATGCTAATAAGTGATGCCAACCAAATGTGCCAAGACCGATTCCCCGGTATCTCGCGTTTGTCCGTTCAGCTTGCGGGACAGGAATCATATTCAAATCAATGACATTGTCGAGCATGCGAACTTGCACGGCGATCAGACGCTTTAAGACGCCAGCTGGCACTGCTTTCCCTAAGTTGATTGAAGACAAATTACAGACGACAAAATCACCAGGTTTACGACGTGTCACAATGACATCATCTTCAATCGTAATCGATTCAAATTCCGTAGCACTCATGTTTTGAAAAATTTCTGTACATAAGTTACTGCTATAAATCATGCCTTCATGTTTATTTGTATTCATTCGATTCACTTCGTCACGGTAAAACATAAACGGTACACCCGTTTCAAGTTGACTGCGCATGATTCGTTTCATGATATCGATTGCCGGGACAACTTCTCTAGATAAACGATTGTCATCAACACAAGCTTGATATTTATCACGGAACGATCCCTTCCCCCGCTTTTCATCGTAGGAATCTTCGAGAGAATAACCCATCACGGTGCGGACTTCATGTGGATCAAATAGGGTCCATTCCTCTCGAGCTTGTACTTTCTCCATAAAAATATCTGGCAAGCTTACACCTGTAAAAATATCATGAGCACGCATTCTCTCATCCCCGTTATTTAATTTCAAATCCAAGAACGGTAAAATATCCTTGTGCCAAACATCTAAATAAACGGCAATCGCTCCTTGTCTCTGACCGAGTTGATCCACGCTAACAGCTGTATTGTTCAATTGTTTAATCCAAGGCATGACACCACTTGAAGCACCTTTAAATCCACGAATTGAGGAACCACGACTACGCACTTTCCCCATGTAAATACCAATACCACCGCCATATTTTGATAATGTCGCAACATCCGTGTTGGAGTCATAAATTCCTTGCAAACTATCATCTACCGTATCAATAAAACAGCTTGATAACTGACCATGCGGCTTGCCTGCATTAGAAAGTGTTGGTGTTGCCACCGTCATATATAAATGACTCATCGCCCAATATGCTTCTTTCACTTTTTCTAAGCGATTCATTGATTCATTTTGCATTAATGTCATGGCGATGATGAGCCAGCGTTCTTGAGGAAGCTCAGCTGACATTTTATCAAAATCTCTTGCCACGTAGCGGTCCATTAACGTTTTTAAGCCGATATATGTAAAAAGCGAGTCACGCTCTGGTTCAAGTATTTCACCTAATGTTGTGATTTCTTCTTTTGTATAAGCTTGAAGAAGTCGAGCATCATATAGCCCTTTGTCTGTTAAACGAGTGAGATGTTTATAGAAATCTGCATAAACTTCATCAACTGAACAGCTTCGTAAAATGGCCATTTCGCTGTAAACTTGTACTAAATAAATACGTGCTGCTACGAATGTCCAAAATGGCTCCTCCTCGTCCAAATGGCTGAGAGATTCTAACACCATTGCTTGTGACCACTGCGCACCCGTGGCATCAGGATTTTTCTTCATCCACTTGTCCTGTGCACGCAATAATGGTGCTAACTGCTCTCTTGTAAACAATGTATATAACTGATCAATGTTATTTTCTTTTTTTGATAATACCTTTTGCATATGGTATTTTCCCCTTCCTAAAGCCCAATTTTATAAACACAAAAAAACGATGAATCAGCCTTTTCGGCTGAGCCATCGCTCATGATATTAGAATGGAAAGGAGTTAAAGTGGTTAGCGAGAAAAATGAAATACCGCCCGCTACTGATAGCTCGCTTCCACTCCTCAACCCCCGAAGAAAGTGATGCTTAAGAAAAAATGGCAGGTCTCCTGGCTCGTGCATCAGCCTTCCATACGCCTTCCCGTGTCGTTACACAGTGGACTTTGTACAGTCGTTCGCACTTACAGTTGCGGGGACAGCTTCGGTATTTCACCGAATTCCCTATTAAACCATTGCTGGTACCATTTTCTCGTTTACATACTATATATTGTGTTTTATTCAAATATAAATCTAATATATTGTGTTTTATTCAAATATAAATCTAACATATTGTGTTTTCTCATTCAATAGACGAATAGCCTTTGAATTCCCTTAACCCTTATCAACACTCACTAATTCACTTGAAAAATATTTTTTGTCTTGTTCTTTTGAGATCTTTTCCGCTGCTGTTTGTCCTCGTTCGATCCAAGTGTCCATAGACTCCGTGTTTCCTCGGCATTTTTCTGCACGAGCCACTAATTCATAAGCGAAAACTAAATCAAAATCTCCAAATCCTTCAGCTTCACATAGTTCAACGCCTGTAATGCCGTAAAAGTAAGCTGCATCCCCTTGACCGAGAATGGCATGCACACGAGAGACTTGCCAATATCCTCTAGCTAAATTGAGTCTTGTACCAACTTGGCGCCAATGATAAAGTGACGCGTATGCCTTCTCAAGCATTTGTGAAACTTCATCTCCGGTACGATCTTTTTTCTCGATTAAATCCCATGTTTCATTAAACAACTGCATGGCTATAGAGTGAGTAATACTAATTGTCTCTTGCATTTTTTACTTCTTCTTTTCTCAATTGTTTGCATTCGCTCAACATCCACGTGGCATAGTGGACGATTTCATTACTACCTATGTAAATATCTTTCGCTGAACCGTTATATACAGCCAAACACTGTTCCACGATTGTTTTAAAATCCTCAGGTAGATTTCTTATTCCCCATTCTCCACCTTCTTTTTTCGATGCAACCTTTCCTTCTTTAAGGAAATACAAAACTCTACAAAGGTTAAGCGTAAAATAGACAGGGGTTTTAATTATGAGTTTTGGGGCGTCCTCAATATCATTAAAAATCGATTCAATATAATACCGCCGAGCTATCGGGGTAAAAACATTTTTTATCTCTCCACCACTTAAAGTCACACCTCGATGATACGTTACAACCATATGTCCAGCTAAATCCGGGTCATAAAATCCTTCACCACCGCAAACATAATTTTCATCTATTAAATAGTTAGGATGAAAATAATGCAGCTCAAAGGGTGTAGGATAAACAAAATCTTTTACATTCCTCTCTAACACGATACTCATTTCCAATTGATTCCGATTTCCTTGTGTTAAACTCAACAACCTTTTAATGATGATTTTTTTCGTATCGTTAGTCATTTCTGTTGAACAAATAACCAACATATCAACATCACTTGTCACTGGATTAAAACACCCCATTGCTAAGGAACCATGTAAATAAACACCAACCAAATCATCATGTAATTCATCCACAAAGACCGTCGTAATATCATTCACATATGATTGTATATCCACTTACTCACCTTCTTTATCATCCTATTCGACAGTGAAAAGCTACCTTCCTGCTACCACATTTACTTCTATGAGCGGTTTTGTGTCGACTATGAGCGGTTCTTTGTCGTCTATCCGCGGTTTCTTTGATTTGCCTTTTCTATGACCGTTTTTGTGTCAACTACGCGAGGATTCTTGTCGTCTATGATCGCTTTCGTGTCGACTATGAGCGGTTCTTTGTCGTCTGTGAGCGTTTTCTTTGATTTGCCACTTCTATGAGTGGTTTTGTGTCGACTACGCGCGGATTCTTGTCGACTATGAGCGGTTCTTTGTCGTCTATGAGCGTTTTCTTTGATTTGCCATTTCTATGAGCGGTTTTGTGTCGACTACACGCGGATTTTTGTCGTCTATGATCGCTTTCTTGTCGACTATGAGCGGTTCTTTGTCGACTATCCGCGATTTGCCCTATTCTATTCGCGAAACATAGAAAACTACATTTTTCCCACACAAAAAGCGGCCTCAATTTGAGACCGCCTTCGAATCACTTAGAAATAAATTATAACCGCTAGCACAGCAGCTAATACCAAACGATAAATCGCAAATGGCGTTAACTTCAAATGTTCAACTAACTTCAAGAAGAACTTAATAGAAATGAGTGCGAAAACAAAAGCACTTATGAAACCAACTACATAAAACGATAGATCATCAGGCCTAATGTCTCCCCAGTTCTTTAATAATGACAAGAAACTAGCTCCGAACATAATTGGCACGGCCATAATAAACGTAAAATCTGCAGCCGTACGATGACTCATGCCGAACAATACACCACCCGAAATGGTCGCCCCTGAACGAGAAAAACCTGGCCATAACGAGAAACATTGTACAAGCCCTACAGTGAAAGCTTGCTTATATGTAATTTGATCCAACGTTTGCGTTTTCGGTACTTTCGGTCCAAATTTATCGGCTGCAAGCATTAAGAAGGCTCCGATAACTAAGCCAATTAATACCGTTTTAACAGAGAATAAATTCTCATCGATAAAATCTTCAAACAATAAACCTAGCACACCCGCTGGAATTAAACCCACGATAACATGTGATAGTTTCAACTGGGATCCTGGCGTTACGTCTTTAATTTTATAAAGTCCAACAAGACTAAATAATCGCTTCCAAAAAACCACGATAACTGCAAGAATCGATCCAAGCTGAATAAAAATTTTAAACGAGTTGGCTGAAGATTTCCCAAGAAACTCAGAAGTTTTTAACCACATATCATCAACAATAATTAAATGCCCAGTAGAAGAAACAGGAGCGAACTCCGTCATCCCTTCCACAAACCCTAGTATTAACGCTTTCAGTAAATCAAATAGTTCCATAATATCTCCTTATGCTCTTTTTTTTCGGAATTGTAAATACCACCAAATCACGGCAAGTCCAGCAATGACAATCAATAAGTACACAATATTAGAATACACGTCCATAACGCCTACGATTGATTCCCAGTTATCGCCTACAGCCGCTCCAACTGTTACTAAAATCGTATTCCAAATAAGTGTTCCTAATGTTGTAAATAACAAAAATAATCCAAACTTCATATTCGCCATTCCGGCAGGAATCGAAATTAAGCTACGAATCAATGGAATCAAGCGGCAAAATAATACCGTCCAAATGCCATATTTATCAAACCAGCTATCTGCTTTGTAAATGTCTTTTCTCGTTAAACGTAAAACACGTCCATAACGATCCACGATTTTCTCCAAGCGTTTTACATCCAACATTCGACCGATTCCATAAAGAATCACAGCCCCTGCGACAGAACCTGCAGTCGAAATCAAAATAACACCCATTACGGTCATATCTGTTTTTGCCGTCATAGCTCCACCAAACGTCAAAATCACTTCTGACGGAATAGGTGGGAAAATATTTTCAAGCATAATAAGCAAGAATATACCTAAGTATCCGTACTGGCTCATTATATCGGTAATCCAGTTTTCCATGTCCAGCCTCCAACCAAAAAATTTTCTCTATGTTCTATCGTAACAATCTTACGCAACTTTTCCCAGTTTATTGCGTCGAAAACGTGACAGTAATCGACCAAAGCTCTGAACGAGAGCCTAATCGAAGCGGTGGCCCCCAAAATCCAAAACCCGATGACACAAAAGCGTGCATCAAACTCTTAAGTTTATACCCGTAATCAAGCTCGAATAAACGACGTGTAAACAAGTGATTTGGCCACATTTGGCCGCGGTGCGTATGCCCTGAAACATGCACATCTACACCTAGCTCGCTTGGTGTCTTTAAATCAAAAGGTGTATGATCCATTACGAACCAAGGTAGTTCACTCTTCTCTGGCTTCAAATTAGCCAAAGACTTTCGCTTGCCATTCGTGGCATCTTCCCTACCCGTTACATAGAACGCATTTTCAATGCAAATGGTTTCATCTAACAACATCTGAACGCCCGCTTCTCTCATTTCATCTACCAATAGCGGGATTTTCCGTCCATAATACTCATGATTGCCAACAACCCCATAAACGCCGTGAGTCGTTTTCAATTGCCTCATGACTGAAGACATCCCATCACTCACAAACCAAATCGGATCATCATCCACCAAATCCCCTGCAAGTAACACCACATCAGGCTTCTCTTTATTGGCCAAATTCACAAACCGTTGCAAATGCTTTTTGTTTGAAAGAAGGCCTAAGTGGAAATCAGAAGCTAGTACCAACTTTAAGTCGCGATGGGAACCAGAATCCTTGTTGATATGAATCGTTTTATGGCGAACAACTGGAGAAAACGCCATGTATGTTCCTGCTATAAAAATAAGTAAGAAGGCAATGGCCACCACATTTCCTACAATAAATATGGTTTGCTGAGATGGCCAAAGCAAATAAATAATTGAAGTTATTGGGAACAAAATCACACCGTACTGCATCACGATAAACCAATAAGATCCAATCATACTGAAATATTTCAATCCATGACTGAACTTTCCGATGATGTAACCAAATGCCAGTAGGAACCACAAAAAGCCAAACAATACTGGGTGAATAGGTAAGTTCCATGTTTGAAGCCACTGGTACGTGTTAAAGCCAAAATAATAAACAAGTAGTGTATAAATTGTAAGGATTAAAGTGCCTATGCTGATTCTTTTCATGTTTTTAATTCACCTTTACATCATGCTTTCGGTCATACCGAATGGTAAATGCCACTTTCACTTCAGATTTTGCTGGTACAGGGACAAAGATTTGTATATCGTCATCTTTCCGTTTCCAGGGGTGCGTTGATTCAACCACATCAAATATACCGTAACTTGTGCCGTGGTTGATAATCAGCTCAATCGGCTGATCTTTTTGATTGCGGATCAAGTATTCGACTTCCTCAAATTCATAGCCGTCTTTCTTGTATTCCGTAATGACTTCACTTTCCACCGTGATATCAAACGCTTCACCTGATTTAATGCGGACCAATTCACCCACTGCTGTATGTGGAATGAAATCTTCCCCGATAAATTCAGAAGACCCATCTTTCGGATTTTCTTTGTACAATTTGAATCTTCCTTTAGGAAGTGGGAAACCCAACCCGTTTGCCACATCGTTTCGGAAAGTAAAGTACACCGTTGGATGGTCGCTATAGGCATCCACTTCATAGACCGTATGGAATTTGATTTGATAGGCAGAAAAGAGTTGAACTTGTTTTTGCTGACGATTCTTCAGTGTCAGTTTTTCAGGCAGCGTATATAAATAATAATCGGCAAAAGCTTGTCGTTCGGGTGCCATTGAATTTTGCTCGTATAGCGTCGTTTTTTGCATGCGACTTGATGCACGATTTACTGTACCCGCCATTAATTTCACTTTCGCTTCTTGATACGGTATGCCTGAGTTGTTGGTTAACGAGACCCACCCAGTCAAATCGAAATCATTTTCTCTGACTTGTGCCACATAATCTGCATCCCAACTAAGTCCACGCGTTAAATACGTCACACGCGTGTCTTCAGCAGTCTGCTCCTTGACGCGCCACACTAGTGTGGGTTTAAACGTTACTTCTTCCGAGCCATCTGGCAATCGAATCTCACCTTCTGCGTCGAGAACGATTTCCTGTGTCTGCATGTCTGCGAGAACCAGCCCATTTTGCGCACTTAACAAAAGATAGGCTTTTTCTTCGCCCGTTTTCTTATTGACGAGCCTGATTTCATGTCCAACATACTTTTCTAGCAACTTTAATCGATCCGCCAGGTCGTATTCATAGGTAAGCTCCGTGACTTTTAAACCTTTCACCTGCACTGAATTCGTTTCAATCAGTTGTGGAACGTCTAAATAATAAACGACGTGATCGTCTGAAAGTGGAGGAATTGAGCGGATTTCTTGAACTAGAGCAAACCCATCATTGTATACTGTCAGCGCTAAGTCTTTCGTCAAGCTGGCAGGCATATTGATCGGCATAAAAGGCCCCTCCTCGTTGTTTTTGGAAAGTATATCATGATATGCTGTAAATCTCCTTGCAATACGTTGTCTTAAAGTGTCAGCAATTTATGACTCTTTGAAACTTTCTTTTGTTGTAACAGAAAAAATCAAAAGCGACAGAAAAACCTCTGTCGCTTACCCAACTGTTACTTTTGCCCATGTCGTTGACCACTTTTTTTGTTTGATCCTGTCATGATAAATTTGTGATTCTTCAAAAAAAGGAGTTGGACGAATTTTCATCGCGATTAAATCTTCAACTCCATAAGGGGCACATAACCGAAGTTTCCCTTTTTCATCCAAAGTGATTCCAATTGCAGTGGCGGTCTCTGGAAATTTTGACATTCCATCTATAGATGACGTATAGGGTGCTACCTGATTCAAAGTGTGCATCCTTGCTTGATTTTTAACGGACCAAGGGATTGTAGCGTCTACCTGATTTAATTTAATTTCGAATAATTTTTCATTTTGTTCGTCTAGATGATTCGAGTCAAAATAAATAACATCCACATCTGGTAGTATGGTTTTTCTGGAAAATTCATGCAACTCATCCCATACTTTTGCTCTGATAAAACCCGCACAAATCCACCAATCAGGTAAATCAAGTTTCGCCGTTTGTCGAATTACATCCATCATCCACTTATCTTTTGAAATAACTTCCACAATGTCTTGTTCAATCAATAAGTTCATCATGTTCCTCGCTTCTTCCTAAACCCTGGTATAAGTAATTCGCACTTATAACCCCATTTTCTTCGCGACGATCACCTTCATGATTTCATTGCTTCCTGCGTAGATTGACGCGACTGGAATATCGCGGTAACGTCGGGCAATTTTATATTCTTCCATATAACCGTAGCCACCGTGTAACTGCAGGCATTCTCCGGAAATTTTCTTCGCTGTCTCGGTTAACCAATATTTAGCCATTGATACTTTAGAGACAATTTCTTTTCCTGCTAAATGATCTTCAATTAACGATTCCAAGAACGAATGGCCAAGCTCGACTTCGGTGGTCATTTCCACTAGTTTGAATTGAGTGTTTTGAAACGATGCGATAGGTTTGCCAAATGCTTTGCGGGATTTCACATAATCCAGTGTCATTTCGACCATATCTCCAGAAGCTGTTTGAGCGGAAATTGCCACCATTAATCGCTCTTGCTGAAGTTTTTCCATCAAATACGTAAAACCCTTTCCTTCTTCACCAAGAAGATTTTTCACCGGCACTCTGCAATCTTCAAAGTACAATTCTGCCGTATCTTGAGCGTGCATCCCCAGTTTGTTCAGTTTGCGGCCACGTGTAAATCCTGGCATGCCTTCTTCAACGACCAATAGGCTAATGCCGCGATGCTTCGGTTCGATTTTTGTATCAGTTTTCACCACAACTAATATTAAATCTGCATTTATGCCATTAGTAATAAACGTTTTTGAACCATTAACAACATAATGATTTCCATCTTTTACAGCAGTAGTTTGAATCGCCGCTAAATCAGATCCAGCTCCTGGCTCTGTCATGGCAATGGCTGTAATATGGTCGCCAGTTACACACCCAGGTAACCAGCGTGATTTTTGTTCGTCCGTGCCATACGCTTCGAAGTAAGGAACTACTATATCATTGTGCAAGCCAACCCCAGTTAAGCTTGCTCCTACGCGTTCCAGTTCTTCGCCAATAATTACTGCGTAGCGGAAGTCAGTTTCTAGACCCCCGTAGGCTTCTTCAACTTGAGGACATAAATACCCCATTTCTCCAAGCTTTCTCCAAAAAGTTTTAGGAATCATGCGGTCTTCTTCCCACTGTTCATATTGTGGAACCGCTTCTTTTTCTAAGTACTTTCGAAGGGACTTGCGGAACATCACATGCTCATCTGTCTCAAAACGATACTTCCCCATCAAATTCCTCCTTATTTTGGTTGCATTCTTATAGCGCCGTCTAACCGAATCACTTCGCCATTTAGCATGGGATTGATGACAATGCTCTCTACTAATTGCGCATATTCACTTGGTTTGCCTAAGCGATTGGGGAAAGGTACAGATTTTGCAAGTGCCGTGCGTGCTGGTTCTGGCAGTCCTTCAAACAGAGGTGTTTCAATAAGTCCAGGGGCAATCGCCATTACACGAATGCCGTCTCTCGCAAATTCACGGGCAATTGGTAAAGTCATTCCGACGACACCACCTTTTGATGCACTGTATGCGACTTGACCAATTTGCCCTTCAAATGCTGCCACTGAAGCGGTATTAATAATGACCCCCCGCTCGCCCTCATCATTTGGTTCATTTTGTTGCATAGCTTGTGCGGCAACTCGTAGCACATTAAATGTACCGATCAAGTTCACTTGAATGACTTGTTCAAATCGTTCGAGTGCTAGTGGTCCTTTTTGGGACACTACTTTTCCTGGTGTAGCAATCCCTGCGCAACTCACTAACATGTTTATTTTGCCAAAATGCTCAACTACCTGAGCTACGTTTTGTTCAACTTGTTGTGCATTCGTAACATTTGTTTGGAAGTAAATAACTTGCTCGTGACCTAGTTCTTCAACCAATGCTTCCCCACGCTGATCATTCAAATCAAAAATAGCGACTTTTCCACCTTTTTCTACAAGGTGACGAGTTGTAGCTTCTCCGAGTCCTGATGCGCCACCCGTCACTATAGCGATTACTTCAGATGTTTTCATGCTAAATCCTCCGATTCTTCTAATCTCTCAATAATCGTCGCGTTTGCCATACCCATGCCTTCACAAATCGCAAGGAGTCCATAGCGGCCTTTTGTTCGTTCTAGTTCATGTAACAATGTGACAAGTAGTTTCGTGCCTGAAGCGCCTAGTGGATGCCCAAGAGCAATAGCTCCACCATTGCGATTTAATTTTGCTGGATCAGCGCCGATGTCCTTTAACCAGGCAAGTGGTACTGGAGCGAATGCTTCATTAACTTCATAAACGTCCATATCTTCTATTGTTAACTGCGCTTTCTCTAACACTTTCTGAGTCGCTGCAATTGGACCTGTTAGCATTAATGTTGGATCTGACCCAACAACGACACGTGTATGAATGCGGGCACGTGGTGTTAATCCTAATTGTTGTGCTTTTTCATGTGACATTAATAGAACGGCTGAGGCTCCGTCACTCATTTGACTAGCATTGCCGGCCGTAATTCTTCCATTAGCATCGAATACGGTCTTTAATCCATTAAGTGTTTCTAACGTCGTTCCTGCTCGTGGACCTTCATCAATTGAAAACAGCTCAGTCGTTCCATCCTCTTTTGTCACTTCAATTGGCACGATTTCTTTTTCAAAGCGTCCTTCCGCGATTGCTTGAAAGGCACGTTCATGACTTTGAACAGAGAATGCATCTAATTCTTCACGAGATAAATCCCACTTTTCTGCAATTCGTTCAGCTGATAATCCTTGATTGATGATTTCATATTTTTCTAGTAATTTCTTGCTAGGTTTAGCATCGCCCATATTTGACATCATCGGCACACGTGTCATACTTTCAACGCCACCTGCAATCACGATATCCATATCTCCACAAGCAATTGCTTGTGCGGCAAAATGAACCGCTTGCTGACTAGACCCACATTGACGATCAATTGTGGTGCCTGGCACTTTTGTTGGAAACCCAGCAATAAGTGCGGCTGTTCTTGCAATATTTCCACCTTGTTCACCGACTTGTGAGACACATCCTAAAATAATATCTTCTACATCGCCTTTTTTAATGCCTACACGATCAATTAATTTTTCTAATACGGTTGCCGCCAATTCATCTGGGCGCGTATATGTTAACTTTCCTTTTCTTCTTCCTACTGCAGAACGTATTCCTTCTATAATCACGACTTCTTTCATCGTTACACCTCATTTATCTAAATTGAATGAATATTCACTCACTCTTATTTTACAGAAGATTTCTTTAATTTTCTACCTTCATCTTAGAATTTTCTACGTCTTAGGTCTTAGTCAAAAATGCATTTCAAGACCGTTTGGCAATCTCAATCAAATTGGTACGATAAATGTACAAACTGAAAGGAGAAACAAACACATGAAAAAATTCGGATTAGTCTTCATTGGTGTCGTCGCAGGAATTGTAGCACTTGTAAATCTTGGCCCGTTACTTGGACTCGCTCTATCTGCATTACTTGTATTCGCAGGCATGCATTACTATTTAAAAGGAGGTTCCACTCTGTCAAAAGTATTTTGGGTAGCAGTCGGAATTACCGGATTACTAACTGCAGTTGCAAATGTACCGGGTTTCTTCGGAATTATTGCAATCGCCGGTTTATGGTATGTCGTTCGAAAGTGGAAACAACAATCATTTGTACCATCTAATCAAGCAACAGCTTTTTCTTCAGACCCTTTCACAAACTTTGAAAAACAATGGCAAGAGCTAAACAAATAAGGAGGAAACATACATGACAACATTATGGAAACGATTTAAGTATGCATTCGAAGCAGATTTACACAACGTATTTGATAAAAAGGAACAAAAAAATCCCATTGCCATGTTAAACCAATATATTCGAGAAGCTGAAAAGCAAACAGAGAAAACAGGTACATGGATCGAAAGACAATCTCAACTAAAGATGCAGCTAGAAAAAGAACTTCAAGAAGCGCAAGAAATGCTAGTTAAACGAACTTCCCAATTGGAACTTGCACGCCAAACAGATGAAAGTGAATTAATTGAGTTTGCACAAGCAGAGGTTTCAGCCTATACCAATCGGACGGATGTACTCCAAGCTAGTATCTCTCGTACAACTGATGAGTTATTTGGGCTTGAACAGAAATATGAAGAGATGAAACATAAAGTAAAAGATATGAAAGTACGTCAACTTCAATTAATGGGCAAAGAGAATGTTACTCGAGCTCATCACCAAATGGACCGTATGCTACAACCTGAATCATCGAATAATGCTGAAAAACGTTTAGTGGCTTTTGAAGAAATGGAACAATATATTGATCGTCTTGGTCAACGTATCGAAAAAGAGCATGATGTGTCTTCGATGGAACGTCGTTTAGAGCAATTAGAAAAAAAAGAACAATCAATTCCTGAAATTGTGTAAAATATAAGGAAAAGCTTTAAGCAATAGAGAAATACGGAGGAGGCACTTGTCTTCTCCATTTTCTCACTTGAAACCTGTTTCGAAAAAGGAGGAATAGCTATGCAACGAATACCAACGGATCGCATTACATTTTGGCTATTATCTGCCTTGCTACTCGTTTTTGTAGAGGTAATGTTTTTTCATAATGGAAATGTGTTATTCGTTCTTTTTGGTGTCGGGTTAATTTATTTCAGTTTGCGGAGAAAAAACCGTTTATTCTTCTGGATCGGTGTAGGATTTTTAGGTGTTGCCTTGATTTCTATGTGGAGTCTTCGTTTATTTATTGTTGCAACCATGGTCTATATCTTAGTGCGTCTTTGGAAAGGCGACGAAACACAACAGATCATTGAACCATTTCTTGGGGACGAAACCGAAACGCCTAACGCACTCATTCAAAATAAACTTTTTTCCGTCCAAAGCACTCCTCTCCAAGCATATGAATGGCAGGATATCCACGTACAGGGTTTCTATGGAAACATTACTATTGATGCCACTCAAACGGTTTTGCCAAAAGGAACTTCTCTTATATCCGTTAGACAAGGCATTGGGAAAATCCAAATTCACGTTCCGTATGAAATTCCAGTTCGCATTCATTACACAACACTCCTCGGTGATGCTCGACTCTTTGGTGCGAGTAAAAAACGTTTATGGAACCAATCGATTGTGCTAAAAGATGGCTATATCGAAGCACAAGGTAGCGCATCTTCCCAACTTATCATCGCTGTGTCTACCTGGCTTGGAGATGTTGAGGTGATTCGTAAATGAGCGGATTTATCGGGCGAAGTTTTATGTTATTTTCATTACTTGCCACTTTGATATTTTCATTATTGACCTTCCTCTTAGGATGGCCATCTTATGAGACATGGCTACCTTTATGGACATTTGAAGAAGCGAATTTGCCCATTGCCATTTGGTTAGCCATAGCACTACTTGGAATTAGTATGGGCGTTGCCATATCATCCACACAACTGGCTAAGAAAAAAGAACGTGCAATTGATGCCTATTTACAATCTGTTTTGACTGCCGACAAACAAAGTAACGATATGAGCGTTCCTGCGGTTTCCACTAAGTTAAAGAAATCACTTAGCGAAGTAACCATGTTAATAGCGACTCAAAAGAAGAGTTTGCTAAAAATGTCAGACGAACGAGCTGAAGGCGAAGATAAACGAATTCAAGAACGCATCATACAAGAGCGTCAACGATTGGCACGCGAACTTCATGACTCAGTATCTCAACAATTATTTGCCGCTTCCATGTTGTTATCAGCTATTACTGAACAACAAGAAAGTGATAATCAAGAAATACCAAAACCATTGGCACAAGCAGAAAAAATCGTTCAACAAGCACAACTTGAAATGCGTGCACTGTTGCTTCATTTACGTCCGGCTGCACTTCACAATAAGTCATTAACACAAGGTCTCGAAGAATTACTTTTCGAGTTGCAACAAAAAGTTCATTTCACTATTCGCTTTCGTTTAGAAGATGTTTCCCTTTCAAAAGGTGTTGAAGATCACTTATTCCGTATCGCACAAGAAACGTTATCTAATACGTTACGCCATGCCAATGCTAGTGAAGTTGATATTCTCTTTGTAGAACGTGACGGTCTTGCCATTTTCCGTGTTCAAGATAACGGGATTGGTTTTATGAAAGAAGAAGGAAATGCTGGTTCTTACGGGTTACACCACATACAAGAACGAGCGATTGAAATGGGTGGAACAAGTAAAATTGTTTCAGTTCCATCACAAGGTACCATTGTAGAAGTTAAAGTTCCGGTCGAGAAAGGGGTCGAAGTAGATGATACGAATCGTTCTAGTGGATGATCATGAAATGGTCAGAATCGGGGTCTCTGCTTATTTGCAATCACAAGCTGATATGGAAGTTATCGGCGAAGCAGTAAATGGCAAAGAAGCAGTTGATTTAGTACTATCACTTCGCCCTGATATTGTGTTGATGGATATGGTCATGCCCATTATGAATGGTGCTGAAGCCACAAAAGAGATTATTTCACAGTGGCCAGAAGCAAAAATCATGATTGTTACAAGCTTTTTAGATGATGACAAAGTGTATCCTGCTCTAGAAGCAGGTGCTGTCAGTTACGTTTTAAAAACATCTAATGCAAAACAACTTGCAAAGGCCGTTCGCGAAACATTAGATGGTCAGACCGTACTGGAACCAGAAGTAACAAATAAAATGATGAAACGTATGCGCCAAGGAATAGATCGTCCTCTTCACGATGAGTTAACCGATCGCGAACAAGAAATATTACTGTTAATGGCTAAAGGGTATAGTAATCAAAACATTGCCGATGAATTATTTATCGCTTTGAAGACCGTGAAAACTCATGTAAGTAATGTATTATCTAAACTTGACGTGCAGGATCGAACACAAGCAGTGGTCTACGCCTTTCAACAAGGGTTAGTGCCAAAAAGTTAAGACCCTTACTCTACTCGCAAATAGCATTTAAAAGAGGAGTGAAGTAGACATTAGTATATGTCGACTTCACTCCTCTTTTTTATTATTCTCCTGCCGTTGCTTTATTCAATGAATAAATAATTCCAGCATGTATTCCTTCGTGCCAATTCAAAAATTGAATTACCGCATCAATTGTTGCCATTTGATGAACCGGACCAAGCGACATAACTTCTTCGAGCGGTTGGTCAAGTTTTCCTGATAAAATCTCTTCCACTCGTTTTGGTTGTTCTGCCAATGCTGCCAAAAGTTCTTCATTTGTTGGTGGTTCAACATTCCAATCTTCTGGCTTAGTACCGCCTTTAAACAGAGGAATCCATTCGGGATGGACTGGCTCATAGGTAGGAATACTTTTTTTAACAAACGATTCTAATGATACAAATATATGACCAACATTCCAGCGAATTGTGTTATTGAACCCTTCAGGTTGAATATCCCATTGAGCATCTTTCACTGATTGTAAACGACCTTGTGTATAAACTCGTGCAAATTTCATTTGACCTAATGTTGCCATATTCATCCACCTCTTCATTTCAGAATAAAATAAGCTTAGCTGAATCCTTTCGAAAAAGAAACAGATAAATAAAAAAGTTCAGGGACTTTCCCCCTGAACTGAGCTCCGCTCACCCTTTAAAACAGATACTCGCCCACAGAAAAACCCGATTAGCGCTAGCGATCGGGGGTGTTCAGTTCTTGGAAGTTCTTGAATGGTGCTGCCGGTTGGACTGGCAGCCTTTTTTGTTGGATGGCTTTCTGGATAAAATCAGACGTGAAGCGTGTTTTTTCACACGTGAAGCCCCCTTTTTCAGACGTCAACTCTCTTTTTTCAGACGTGAACCCCTAAAAGTCAGACTGACCGTCCGCTCACCAACTTACGTCAAAAAATGCAGTAACTCCGTTTTATTGGAGTTACTGCTTTTTTACTAATTATGGTCGAAATGGATCATCATTTGGTTTAGTGCTATTCCAATTGTCATGCGCATCTTTGTTGAATGAAGACCCTTCATTTGGAGGAGTCACATCATATGGATGTACTTCATCGGCAGCAGGTGTGTTGTAGCCTTCGTCTGCTGCTGCGACTTCATTTGCTTCATCCACATGAGCAGAAAAGCCACGTAAACTTTGATCAGTTTCTTTATCAGTTTTAAATGATTCTTTTAGTGAATCTTTAATTGTTTCTTTTTCAGCTTTATAGTTTTCTTTAGAAACTTCAGCATTTTGTAAACTCTTTTCCATTTTGCTTAAGTAACGAGATGCATGTTCGCGTCCACCAAGTCCAAACGCTAGACCGAATGCTAATGCAACGCCACCTAAGATTAGGATAAACGCAGAGTTAATGATTGAAGCTGCAATTCCTAATTGATCTAAAGCCATAAAGAATGCGAATGCAAGAATCGCATATTTTGCTACATAACGTAGTACATGAGGAGTGCCTGAAGAATGACTCATCACGCTACCTACTAATTGCTCAGCCATATTCGCTAACCAGAAACCAACTGCTAAAATAATAATAGCAGCGAGAACTGATGGCAAGTATGCAAATATTGCTGTTGCTAATGTCACCATAAATTCAAGTTCAAGTAGTTGCAAAGCTTCTACTACAAACAATAAGATTATGACAACTTGTACAACTGTTCCTAATAATGTTGCAAACGTTGGTGCTGAACCAGTTCCAGATTTGAAGCCCATTTTACCGAAAATAGAGTTGACACCCAGTTTTTCAAGTAAAGAAACAACTAAATCTTTCACCCATTTTGCTACTACGATACCAACTAAAACTAGAACAATAGCAATTGCGATTTTTGGTAACATCGCTAATATATCATTTAACATCCCTACTGCAGGATCTGAAATGCCATCTAAATCTAAGATTTCAAGTGCCGTAATTGATACTGGAATCATAATTAAGATAAAAGCGATGATTCCTACTACTTTCGAAAGGCTTGTCCCTTCAAAAAATGAAGAAATATTCAAACGATCTGCTAATCGATCTGCGCCTGCTGATTGTAAAAACTTTTCTAGTAAGTTACGAACTAGTTTCGCAACAAACCATCCAATAACAAATACAATCGCTGCAGATACTAACTTCGGTATAAAGTTAAAGAAGCTTGCTAACATTCCTTCAAACGGTCCACTTAATCCGTCAATTCCTAGCGCATTTAAAATTGCTGGGATAAATAACAAGAAAATAAGGTAATATGCAACGTTTGCTGCAGTATCCGTCCATTTTGCTTGGTCTGCAGGATTTGCATCCATTCCAGTCTTCTCAACATATTTGTTTAAGTTAAGTTTGTTGCCAGCCATCTGAATAACTTTTTTCACAACAGTTGCTAAAATCCATGCAAATAATAGAATTAATCCTGCTTTTAAAATGTTTAATACTGCACCTGTTAAACCCGAATACATAGATACAAAAGGTGTTGCCATTGTATTCAAGTTCAAAATATTAAAGAATAGAACAAAAGCTAGAATTAAGACAACAAAGAATATGACTTTACTTATTATCTTTTCTACTGTCCATTTTTCATTTTTATTACCTAATCGCTCATTTACACGTGCTTTACGCAACAATTTGTACGTAAGGTTTTCTAAGAACTTTGCTACAAAAAATCCAATTAATAATACCAACAATGCTAGCAAAAGTTCTGGTAAAAATGAGAGAGTATCTCTCCAATAAAACTGATCCATCATAACGTAGCCTCCTTTGAAAATTCGTAATTATTTGTAATTACTCTACAATCTTCATTTACCCTTGGCATTTCTTTTTAAACGTTTCATTTACCTCTTTCTCTCCATAAATAATAAGGATATCCTGTTTTTGTAATTTTTCATCCGCAGAAGGATTGCTAATTAATTTTTCTCCACGGCGAATAGCTAGTACTGTAATTCCCATCTCAGAGCGAATGGCTGCTTCTTTTAATGTTTTCCCAACGAATGTACACGCATCTTGAAGTGTTACTTCCTCTAAAGATTGTTCTTTTTCTTTTGTATGAATAAGTAAATTAACTAAATCAGTACCTTCTGGTCGCAATACGGAACTCACTAATTCACGTCCTCCAATAGTAGAAGGGTTTACAACCCGACTAGCGCCTGCACGAAGTAATACTTCCTCTGAACCAGCATTTTCTACTCGAGCTACCACATCAATCTTTTCATTTAAAGCTTTTGCTTTAATTGTAATAAACACATTATCTGAGTCACTTGGCAATGTCGCGATTATACCTCTAGCCTTTTCGACATTCGCTTCTTTTAATACCCCGTCATTTAACGGGCTTCCAACAATACGCAGTGTGCCTTCTGGCAAAGATTCGACCATTTCTTCCTCAGAATCATGAATATAAACAACTTGAACATTCTCTTCTTTTAATTGTTCAAAAACTTGTCTACCAACTCTCCCCAAACCACAAACCACTATATGACCTTCCAAATGTTTAATAGTATGTTCCATTCGTTTATTCCACACCCTTACTGAAAGTTGATGTTCAATGAAATAAGAAGCAACTGCCCCCATGGCATATGTAACAACAGCCACACCAAGCGGGATAAGTATTAATGCAAATCTTCTTCCTGCGTCCGTTTCCGGCACTATATCACCATAACCTACTGTCATTAAGGAAATAATCGTTAAATAAAAAGCATCAAATAGACCTATATTTTCTAGTACCATAAAACCACTTGTAGCAATAATCACTAATATAATTAAACCCACGATAGCAAATAATATATGACGGAAACGCGTGCGTAAATCCATCCATTTAGATGTCTTCATTTAATCACCTACTCATTTTTATTCATCCTTCTTTTACTTACCCTTTTGGCATCCTTTTAACACGATTATCGTCCATTTAAATTGGAGGTAAAATCATGAAAAATTGGACAATACTATTTCCACTCGTATCCATCGCTCTCTTGCTTTGGATTGAACAAGTTCTAGAAGCACCATATTTATGGAAAACAGCAGCAAAAGCTCTCTTTTTTCTAGCTATCCCTTTGTTGTTTTTGAAGGTGAAAAAATCGGATTTTTTATATATGAGAAAAACACAAAAAACCAGCATCTTTATAGCAATAGTATTAGGTTTCGCAGTAATGATGACGATTCTAGGTGCTTTTATTTTTCTCAGAAGTTCCATAGATTTAAATTCTTTACAGGTGGATTTAGAAACGAGAGTTGGCGTCACCGCATTAGTATTCCCTATTGTCGCACTTTACATATTGATCGGTAATTCTTTTTTAGAGGAATTTTACTTTCGAGGATTGCTTATAGATTTTTTAAAAGAATCCAAGTTGAAATGGATTCTACCAAGTTTCTTTTTCGCGATTTATCACGTTGCGATTTTCCTCCCGTGGTTTGAGTGGCCCATATTAATCGTGGCTGTTGTAGGCCTCTTTATTGGTGGGTTGTTATTTCAATGGATAAATGAAGCAAGTGGAACCATCTATCCTTCATGGATCATACATATGTTTGCAGATATAGGGGTTCTTCTTATAGGGGTTTACATGTTTTATTTTTAAAGAACCACAGCTTGCGCGTACAATGGCGCAAGCTGATGTCTTTTCTTCTACTAATATCCATAAATTTATACTTTCTTATTAATTCAACTAAAAAACGTGAGGGAATCATTCCCCCACGTTCTTTTTAAATTGTTTGAATCGACACGGTTACTTTGAATAGATCCCCATCTACATCAATGCGCATGGAACCTCCATGTAAATCAACAATAGATTGGGAAATAGCTAGGCCCAAACCTGATCCTTCTGTATGACGCGAAGTATCCGCCCGTTTGAAACGTTCAAATAATTCATCCACATTTTCGCCAAGTTCATATCTCGTAACATTTTTGATAATAAAAAGAGCACAATCATCTTCTTCTTTTAGCGTTACATAGACGCGAGTTCCAGGTAACGTATATTTAATTGAATTGCCGATTAAATTATCTAGGACTCTCCACCACTTTTGACCATCTACATAAGCATATAAAGATTTAGTAGGAGGAGTAACGCGGAAATCTAATTTTGCACTTTGAATTTCTTCCTCATGCTCAGCCAAAGCTTGTTGCATCAATTGTGTTAAATCGACCTTTTGTTTATGGAGCTCCATATTGCCACTAGCCATTTTCGACACTTCGAATAAATCCTCGATTAATGTTTTAAGTCGTTGTGATTTCCGATCCAAAATCGACACATAAGATAGACGTTCTTCATCTGATAACTCCGGTTTTTTCAATAAATCCGTATACGTGATGATGGATGTTAACGGTGTTCGTAAGTCATGACTAACATTCGTAATTAACTCGGTTTTTAAACGTTCACTTTTAGCTTGTTCAGACTGGGACATGCGCACTCCTTCTCGAAGTTTATTCAAATGTTTTGCATGATCTGCAAATACAGATTTCCCTCGAATCTCTACATCTCCAATTAATTGTCCTTGTGCCATTTGTTCAGTCGCGATGGCTAGCTTGTTGTAATTTGCCACGCGTTTTAACAAATTATAAATAACCGGTAGCACAACAATCACAAAAAGTGGTGCGTATACAAGGATAAGTGCTGGGGATACGATTACGCCTCCAATACCTAATCCTGCAAAAAAAACGACAAACAAAAGCATCACTAATTGGGTTCCTAGAGATCGTTTTAAAAAGACTTCCTGCATCATACCCATTAATTTTTGGGACATGCTATTTTCCCATAGTTTGTTGATTTCATTATTCCGGTAGTCATTTAACAACCAAATTAATTGAACGATAGTTAATGTTAAGAACACAATCATAAAGATGAATAATAGTCCTGTATTTACGATATTATCTCCAAGTAGATGATTGTAGTCTATGCCATCAATACGGTTGCATAATGGATAATACGTATTAAGCAAGCCAAATACTGTAACTAAAATGCTGACTACTCGCCATTCAAGTTTTAACTGTTTTATCCTGCCGGGAATAGGAATGGTAAGCACTTCTTCTTTTTTCGTTCTGTACAGCCAAAAAGCTCCCGCTGCTGAAAATAATCCTAATATGAAAGTTGCAATAAAAAACAATTTGCTCTGCTCATAATGACGCATTTCTACAAGTTGATCATTTGAAATCATGCTTTTTGGCAGGATAAATGTGCCGGTAAATTGAGATGACTCATCTCCCACCAATTCGTATACATTATGAATTGACAAAGCTTGTAATTCATCAGTTTCCAATTCACTTAAATGTTGGTCTAATGAAGAGACGGTCAAATATCCTTCTTTCTGGTTAAAAACTTTCGTGTATGCTGCTTCTTCCTTAATATCTCCAAATACAAAACTTTCACCTGTCTCGACATTGGTCAAATTATAAGCCATTGATTTTTGAGTTATTTTTGCTTGTGAAACAGCATTTGAAATTTGTGCATCATATTTTCGCAACGCTTCTTTTTTTGCGGATAATATTTTCTCGCTTACAGTATCATCATCCTCAAAGTTTTTCCGTATATCAGCGATTTTAGTGTCGCGGACTTTTTCAAGTTCGGTCTTTAGAACGTCATCGCCATTACTGTCAGCATTATTAATCAATTCCTGGTATTGATCTTGAACAGATATGATTTGGTCTATTTGGGAACCATAATATTCACGGTATTGTTCTACTTCGAATGGCTCGACTTGTAGATTTTTAATTTCTTCATCAACATCCAATCTACTTAATAAAACTGGTCCTATTTCTTGAATTTTATAATCAAAAGACTCCTGGAAGTTTCCAGATTCATAATAAGAGCCTCCAATGTAAGTTGGTCCAATTGAAACGAATGTGGTAACCGCAAATAAGGTTATACTAATTAAAACAAAAAACACCCCAGCCATTTTCTTCATCGATTACGCACCTCCTTTTAATATTCGAGTCAATTGCACGATCGTTCGATTAGAATGAAATAAACCTTGTTCAAGAAGTTGCTGAATAAAAGAATAGCAATACATGAGACTGAGCATCCCAATAGCGAGTGCGACAATGGATAACCAATGTGATGCCTTACTTTTCGATTTTGTAACCAATGCCCCAAACCACCTTTACATATCTCGGATTTTTAGGATCAGTTTCGATTTTTTCTCGAATTTTACGAATATGAACAGCGACGATATTTTCCGCGTTATATGCAGGTTCATTCCATACACGTTGATAAATGTCGCCAATTGAAAATACTCTGCCCGCATTTGTCATTAACAGTTCGGTAATTTTGTATTCAATCGGCGTTAATCTGACGGATTCCCCATCGAGTGTTACGTCTTTTGCTTCTATGTCTAGTGCAAGTCCATCTATTTGAATAATTGATTTCTGTTCTTTAAATGTTCCAAGGTGAACGTAGCGACGCAATTGTGACTTCACTCTTGCCATTAGTTCCATAGGATGAAAGGGCTTCGTGACATAATCATCAGCCCCTACAGATAGACCATGTATTTTATCGGAGTCTTCGGCCTTAGCACTTAACATTATGATGGGAATGTTACGCTCTGAGCGAATCTTAAACGTCGCTTGAATTCCATCCATATTCGGCATCATAATATCAAGTAAGATCAAATGTACATCATTTGTCTCTAAAATAGTCAAAGCTTCTAATCCATCAGAAGCTTTTAAAACACGATAACCTTCATTTTTCAAATAAATCTCTATGCCATCTCGAATGTCCTGATCGTCATCCGTAACGAGTACTGTAAATTGTGTCATCCGTTGCACCTCATCTCTACTTCTTATAATACCAATTGTAGCCACTAATTCTTAACAATCTGTTAGCATAAAAATGAAGATTTTCTTAAGAAGTGTAGGCACTTCTTTTTCATTGTCAATCCACATTTATTACGCATCAGTTACACATCTACGTTTAGTTAAACGTTAAAAAGGTGTCCCTAATTACAGAGACACCTTGCATTTATTCGATTTTCTTTGCTCTTTTTCTCCCACTAAAGGTTAGAACAACAATCCCTCCGAGCAGAAGAAGCACTCCGACCCAAGAAACTGCACTTAACACTTCCCCCACTACAAATACACTTAATACAGCTGCAGTTAAGGGCTCTCCAAGAGATAACGTTACAGCAGATGAAGAAGGTACTTTTTGGAGTCCTGTTAAATAGAGAATATACGCTACACTCGTTGTCATAAAACCTAAATATAAAATGGTTGCTATATTTGAAGGTTCAGTAACCCATGAGCTATCAAAAATAAATAAAAAGGGCATTAATATAGTTGCACTGATGGAGAATGTCATAGCAACTGCAGGAATCGCTTCTACTTTTGCTAATAATGCTTTACTAACAATTGTATAAATCGCAAATACAAATCCAGCTATTAATGATAAAGTTACTCCAAGTGGATTTACCGTTAATGCATCTTTGTTTAAAAACAACAGGCTACATCCAATAACTGAAAGTGCCGTTGCAATTACCCATGCGCGCGAAGGTCGTAATTTCAAAATGAACCACTCGATCAAACCAGAAAAAATCGGTGCACTGCCGATAGCAACAACAGTACCAATAGCAATTCCAGTAACTCGAACTGACGTAAAAAACAAAGGTTGGAATAACGCCATACATAGAGCTGCAACAACCGTTTCTTTCCACGGCCATGTTCTGAAGTTGATTTTTTTCATGAGCATCATAATAATTAATAATGAAAATCCGCCAATAGCTAATCGAGATGCGCCAATGGTTAAGGGCTGAGCATTTTGAGGTAAATAAGTTTGAGCTGTTCCAGTTGTGCCCCATAACACAGCTGCTAGTAATACAAGGAAGTAAGGGATCACTGTTTTCATAAAGTCACCTCAAATAGTTGATGTCTGTACTTTACCATATTTTATGTATATTGAGATACGCAAACTCGTAAACTATACTTAAGAAAAGGAGTGTGTCGCCTGTGTATTTATCAATAGAAGAAACTGCTGATTTTTTAAGTATGCCTGAACAACAAGTACGCCGATATGTATTAGATGGACGCATAAAATCAGTTCATGATGGGGAACAATATTTAATTAATCAAGCCCAATTCGAACGCCATCTAGAACAAGTTGAATACGTCAAACGCCAAATCGATGAATGGCGCAACACCCCGATTCCAGATGACATCGATGTAAAAGACGAAGACTAATCGGAAAAAGGAAAACGCAAGCCTCTATTATCTCTTTGCTTGCCATGATGGTTAACTCCTTGAATCAAATACTTGCCCTTTGATTCAAGGCGTTAAATGTGAAATTCCACAATGTATAAAAACTCAAATACATGATTTAACTCTCATTGAAAACAGGCATTAATAGACAGTTTGAATGCATTGCAAAATTTGCTTATTGTGGCAGCCTTCCCTTTTTAATTCACTCACAGATGAAGTGAAAAGAAGGAAAATTTCTAAATCATAAACTAAAGCCAATCACTCTGCACACTTGAGTGATTGGCTTTTTTTAATTCCGAAGAAATACTTATATGGTTTTGGATCTACTTTTTTTAAAGGGATTATTCCAGGACTGATTCATTAGAAAGGTACACTTTCCAGATATTCAAGTGATGGGCCCACCCCTTTTTGTTTAATATCGGAAGTGAATGACTTGAGGTAGGTTCCATCCGTAATCGTCTTATATGTAGCATCCGCTGTCACTTCCAAACGCCATTTCGAATCGGATAGCAGCACTTCAACGTCATCGGCATTCGCTTCGTTTGCTGTGATGGTTGATTGGACAGCACTAAGTAACTTCCCGCTAAGCCCGGAATCCCTAAAAGTATCTTCCATTTCTTTTTTGAATTGAGGATGTTTTTTTATTTTTTCAGGAAGTACCTCGTTGTATGCTTTAATGTATGCTAGCTGTAAATCTTCATCTTGTGCGACAAATTCATCTACTTTTTCATCAATTTGATCTTGAATGGATTTCCCTTTGTCTATTACTTTTTGGGAAGCGGACTTTGTCAGATCACTATCAAAACTTTCGATTCCTTCTTGTGTCGCTTCTAATAAAACGACCGTTCCAGCAAAAGCTGCTTGTTGAGTAGCAGTTGCTGCATGTTGTTTGACCACATACACTTTGGCAATATTCACGACAATAACAAAAATGACTGCAGATATCCCCAAAAGCCAGATGATATAAAATGCGGAGTTACCCCGTTCATTGTTTAAATACTTCATGGGACAAACACCTTACCCGCTGCTTTCGATTTCAATGAAATGGCGGTCTCTTTCTTCCATTCAGCCGGAATAAAGACGAGGGGATGCTGGGCGCTCACTGTCAAAGTGAATGCACCGTTTCCTTGTGCATTAATCGACACATTTGCATTGGCTAACAGCTCACTGCCGCCAATGGATTGCATGACTGTTGTTTGAGCTTCTCCCGCATCTTCCGTCATGGCATACACTGAAGCGCCATCATTTGCAGCCGATTTTAAACTCATGACCGCATAACCGGAAGCGACGACTTGCCAAAGCAACAGGAAAAACAGGAAGTAAAAAGGAAGAATTCCTAGAAATTCAATACTTAATGCACCTTTTTCATTCCTTAAAGTTTGTAAGCCCTTCATGGGATCACCTCTATCTTCAAATATTGCAGAATGGAATTCTATTTAATAATGTTGAGGTTCTTTCAATCTCACATCTATCTCCTCTGAAACAAGCAACTACCATATAAAAATTTGGGCTTAATATGACTTCATCTAATCTATTATTATTTATTACGTACTAACTTTCCCTTTTGTACTATTCGTTCAATTCGACCTTTCGGCAACTTCCCTTGCATTCCAATGCTCATAACGGCTGCAAGTGTACCTAGCCAACAACCGATGATATATAGGACATATGAGAAATAATTCATGATTGGTTCCTGTCCATAACTTTCCGTCAGAATTCGCGTTACCATGAAGTTTCCTCCACCTGAAATTAAAGCAAGTACAAGGAAACCTAGATAGTAGACAATCGTCCATTTTGATTTTTGTTCACCAGCCGTCGGTATGACAATCTTGTAGAACGTCTCGACTTTGACAAAAAAGATTATATGGAGCACAAGCCAAATCACGATCAAGAGCAATTGAATGCCAATTTCGCCATCAAATATTTTAATCAAAGGCATAATAAAGAAAAATGCGAAAGCAGTAAACATTGCATATCCTGCAAATTTAGGAAAATCCATTTTCCCCTTAGATGAGGACATTGCTTTAACGATGAAGAGTAACAATGCATACCCCAAGTAAATGATGGCTGTTAATATCATATACTCGGACTTATAAATGGGAATCCCCAGTGAGATCAGTGCAGATATCAATGGAAGCAGTAAAAAAACAAAAATGGATGGCTTCGGCATATTACTCATTCCTCTCGTCTAACTAATTGCGTTTTGTTAAGCACAAATTGGATATACCAGATATGTAAGAGTAGGACAAAAAATCGATTGAAAACCCGTTCACCCATATTTTCTTCAACAGCCTCAACGATTCTAAAAGTTGAATAATAGAGAATACCAAACCCCCAAAAGGTAACAATCCAACTGATACTGTCCATTAAATTTTGACCCAATTCATTCAGAAAGACGCCACCCATCACATAGTACGCCAAAAAAAAGATATAAAGCCCCAGCATTATGTATAGAGTTGAAAAATTTAGTTTGCTAGTCAAATATTGTAAAGTATTCTTTCTGGAAATGAACCAGTATGGCACATAAGCACCCAACGTAAGATTGGATAGCAGGAACAGTATTCCTGGATTAGACTGCTTGAATTTGTATTCGCTCATGCTCTATATCCCTCCACTTCTATAGACACAGGATATTTACCAGCTAAATAAAAGATAATATAAGGAAATAGGAATAGATACATAACCATTCTCAACAAACCGAAAACCAAAGGTGTCATATCAATCCATACGGTTAACTGCAATAAAGCCCACCATAAGATATAAATGACACAAACCCACAATAAAATATCGAATAACATTTCTACAAACCTATTTTTATAAAGCTCGATGGATTTTTTTATCCATTCACTTAAATTAAAATGAGAACGGTATTGAAGAGGCAGGAAAAATATAAGAGGTAACATGATGATTCCGGGAACTACATACAGAGCAAGGCCCAAATAAATTAAGCCTAAAGAGACAAGAGAAACAATAAATACAGGACCAACAGTAACTAAGAATTCCTTTATGACTTCCTTTATTGCCAAAGGTTCGCCTTCTTCTGAGCGTTCATAAATTAAAATGAAAGGTTTCACTATTACTGCAAACATCAATATATTTGCAAAAATAATCAATAGGTTTTCAATACCACCCAAATCCAATTGCATTAGATAAAAAGTATATCCAAACAATACAATGAAGATAGGCAATCCAATGAGAATATTGAACAATAATATAATCAGTAGTTGCTGATTATAATGATACGCCGCCTCTTTCATAACCCACTACCTCCTTTTTGGATAGTAATCGATTCCCAATAAAAACAGTAATCAGAACAATTAATAATGCTGGTAAATAGCTACTGAAAATCGTGACAGGATCAAAAAGTACGGGTACATTCAGAATGAAATGATAAAACAGCTGATTAAGTGTAACTAAACAAAAACTAGCCATATAACCCATATAATAAGGAAATTCACTCTTAAGACTTAAGATTCCTACTAGGGAATAGACGATGATACTTAAGACGATAGAGTGAATAATAAAATTAGGAATGACTGGCACAAGTAAAAATCCAAGTCCTACCATCACAATAAGGGCAATCCCTATAATCCGCAATATATTCATGTCTCTCTCCTATCTATGAATAGTAAAGGCTGGGCACTAAGTGCCCCAGCCAAACTTCGCGAAAACTTTTCTCCCAAAATTCCCAACTGCTTCCATCGTATTTTTAATTCCTTTTTCAATACCTTTGGAAATACTCTTCCCGGCTGGTGTTGACATGAATATAGCTACTCCAATTCCTACAGCAGCCCCGACCAACGTACCAACACCAGGGACTACACTTCCAACAGCTGCAGCAGTACCTGCCGCTGCCAACCATCCAGCGCCTGCGCTAAGTGCAGTAGTTCCTGCACCAATGACAACATCTGTACTAATACCTGCTGCAAGATCCAATCCGGTTCTGGATGGGTCAGCTGCATTCTCAGCAAGGCGGTACCCTACACTCAACACGACATTGGCAATCCCATTTGCCTTGGCTAAATTGGGACCTTTAGGACTAAGGTTGAAAAATGAAGGATTAAACTTCCCTTTATCAATTGGAATCCAATTTTTCTTAAAATATGAACCCGTTTTTTTAGCTATTGTCTTTGCTGAAATATTTTCATCAATAAATCCTTGTAACCTAGTTTGTTTAAAGTCTGAATTCGTTCGAGGGGAATAAGTTGGATCATACGTTACTTTTTTGGTCCCGTCTGGATTCAAGGTAACTACTTTACTGGATTTACTCTTTACAACAGCCTTCGAGTTTTCGAAGGAATTCAAATAATTCGAGTAGCGTTTATTGAGCCAATTTGACATTTTACCATTGCCATCCACAGCTCGGCTATTTCCTTCGATTAACCAACGGTTGGATTTGGCATGGCCATTCTTCAAATCCGTAATTTTAAAACCTGCATAAATGGACAGTGATCCATCAAGAACTTTACCTAAATCACCAGGTACAGTAATAAGAGCTTTTTTTGCATTTTTAGCAAATTCAAAACCACTTTTTACGTTGTCGCCAATTCCAGACTCACTTCCCGAAGTTCCACCTGATTCACCTTGACCACCGCTAGGCGATGTTCCGCCCGGTCCGGTTCCACCAGTGCCACCCTGGCCTCCGCCAGTCGATGTTCCGCCCGGCTCGGTTCCACCAGTGCCACCTTGGCCTCCGCCTGGCAATGTTCCGCCCAGTCCGGTCCCACCAGTGCCACCTTGGCCTCCGCCTGGCAATGTTCCACCCGGTCCGGTTCCACCAGTGCCACCTTGGCCTCCGCCTGGCAATGTTCCACCCGGTCCGGTTCCACCAGTGCCACCTTGACCACCGCCTGTAGATGAACCATCTGAGCCAGTCCCTCCACCGTTCGCATCGCCACTTGAAGGTCCCTGTCCCCCAGTAATCGGAGTTCCCGTTTGCAGCCAGCCATTATATGGAATCGGTATGAAATTTGGCGTAATGAAGAAACCATTCGAACTTGGTTGACCCGAGATAATTGGTTGTCCAGATACGGTTGAATTACCACCTTGAACCGCTTGTCCAGGCGCAATTGCCTCGCCGGGTCCAATAACTTCACCAGGCGCAATGAACTGTCCACCTGTAATTGGGCTTCCGCCTGTTATAGGAGAACCTGGAGTTATTGGTGTTCCTGGCGATATGAACGAGGCTAATATAATCGAAGGTCCAGCTGACCAAAACAAAATAAATGAAATCATGCTTATGGCAAAAAACCTTCTTAATCCACCTATCTCCACTCGTGCACCTCCTTGTTATGGAGTACTGTTTTGTTTATACGTATCTTCTAATAGCTTCATGGCTTCTTTGTAATTCATTTCATTCAATACTTTCAATTCATCACGTAGTTTGTCATATTCCTGTTCTACCCAAGTGTGATAGTCTTTATTTTTCTGTTGTAAATAATCGTGGCTTTCCTGCGACATCATTTCATGTTCTTGAAGCAAGTAAGTTAAGGTAAATCCAACTTGCTGTCTTTCGTCCACCCATTTTTTAAATTCTTTCGAATGATAGCCAAAAATGTCTAAATCATTATTAGTACGCTCATATCCTACATTGCCTTCTGTTGAGGTTTTCCAGAATCCCCACTTTTCCGCTACCTTTTTTGCTTGATCCAATTCATTTTGCAATCCTTGTGCATCCTGAACGTCTTGATAACTACCTTTTGTAGCCTCTGCTACCGCACGTAATTGCTTTTGGCCCTCACTATCAACATTAAAGCCAATGACATTCATAATCGGTGTAATATCAGATTCATACAATGTTTTTGCCGCAGTGACAGGGTCGTCGTCACAAGTAGAAATGCCATCGCTGACAAGATAGACGATATTTGTATTCTTATCGCCTTTGAAAGACGCCAAATCTTTTTGGGCTTCGTTCAGAGCTAATTGAATTGGTGTCCATCCTGCAGGTATTGCTTTCGCTAAAGCTTGTTCAAACCCATTCGCTTCATAGTTGCCGATTGGGTAAATAAGCTCGCTACTTTTGCAGGAAAGTTCTTTATCAGCTTTGCTGCCGCTACCTTCTTGGCCATAGATGCGTAGACCTACGTTTGCATTTTCCGGAAGTCCTTTTACAAAATTCGTAATGGCTGATTTTGCCGCTTCCATCTGGGTTTGACCATTCATGTCTTTGCCCATGCTTCCTGAAGCATCCAAAATGACCATTACGTTCAAGTTTTCTTTAAACTGCATACGTGGATCATCGATATCGGGACTCCCAATTGATTGGAATTTAAGTTCCTGCATTAAATCTTCAGGACCTTCATAATCCTGTTGAAACACGCTGAGAATTGCATTGTAGTAATGGTCCAGTTCTTCGTTTGACGGTTTGCTCGAAATGTCAGGCAAGTCTTTCGTCAATTCATCAATTTTCTTTTGATCATTTTCCTCAATGACAGCCAAGTAGCCGGTATATCCTGGTGTTAATGCCGACAATTCATTCAAATTTTCAGGTAAAGGTTCAACGATCATTTTATTGTTAGTTTCTGAATCCTTTTCGGGCTCAGAAACATTTGAAGGCTCAGATTTACCAGAAGTATCGTTTTTATTCGATATTTCTTCTCCTGGAACAATCCCTGTCCTCTTTGTTTCCTCATCACAGCCAGTCAAAGCCATTATGAGTAAACCAGTCAAGATGAGTTGTTTCTTACTCATTCTGATACCGCCTCTCTAAGGTGTTTGTCCATGTATAAGGAATTAGCCGACCATACCGCTGATCTTGGAAACGATTTTACCAATCAAATCTCCGATTGCCCCAGATTGTCCATTTACTGCTGTCGAGATAATCCCTAATACTAAAATCAATAATGCTGCCAGCCCCAACCATTCAAGCGATTGTGCACCTTTTTCGTTTTTCACCGGTCCTACGATATTCATCCATGCGTTCATTAATAAGTTTTTCATTTTGTTTTCTCTCCTTTGAACTTGTTTTTTTATTGGAATAAATCAAAAATGCCTTTGTTTTGGTTGAACATATTTATCATCATCAAGCCGCCGATTAATACGAGCGAAGATGGCAGAACCAAAAATGTCGTAACGAGTGTTACTTTTGGTGAAGCCTTCGCCGCCTTCTCTTTAATCATCTCTTTCTTCAACTTTCGCATTTCTTCGGCTTGTTGTTTGAAAGTATCTGCAATTGGTACACCCAATCGCTCTCCTTGAATCAAGGACTTTATCAATATTTGAAACTCTTTTGAATCATTACGGACAAGTAACGTCCGATAGGCTTCCGCTCGTGGCACACCAACGCTTATTTCCTGAATGAATCGTCCGAATTCCTCTTTCACCGGTCCTTCAAAATATGGAACAATGTCACGAATTGCTTGATCCATTGCAACCCCAGCCTGCAAAGTAACGCTCATAGTATCAAGAAAATCAGGCAACTGATAGGAAATTTCTTCCTGCCTTTTTTTTGCTTTGGAGCGAATCCATAAAATAGCACTCATATAGCCAAAAATCGGCAGCAGGATAATCATGAATTGTGAAAATGGCAAAAGTAATATTAGAGAAATCCCACCTGTAAAGAAGCCAATAATCATTAAGAAAATTTTCAATCCTTGGAAGCGTTCCACCGTTAATTCATACGGATATCCAGCCTGAATCAGCCACTTTTTAACTTCTTGATTTTCACTAAAGAAATTGATACGTTGCCCCAAATCCGCGAAATCATCTGCAAATTTGAACATCTTGGCAACCAACTTCTCTTTACGGGTGACTTTCCGATGGAAGGCATCATAAATAAATAGTGATTCTTCCACTTCTTCTTTCAATGCTTTTCGTTCACGCCAGTACACATATAATGAACGAAGTGCAATTCCAACAAATATTACAGACAGCAAGACAAATAAAGCTATAATCCCATCCATTTCATCACACCCTTATATTGGTGATTTTACGAACAATCACGAATGTTAGAATTGTTCCGGTCAAAAAGAAAGCGAATAGAATTAGTCCAAGTCCGGTAAATAGAGGATCTAAAAATCCTTCCACAATATTGTTCATCATAAGTACAAGAAAGATTGGAATGACGGGAACAATATACGAAATATAGCGTTGTTCAGCAGTCATCGTTTTGATTTCTTGTTTCAATAACTTGCGTTCATCCAGCGTCTGGCTCATTTCGTCCAGCACTGCGTACAAATTACCTCCTGCTTTCTTCTGGATGAGCATGGTTGCCGTGAACAGTTGAAATTCTTTGTCATCCACGCGTTTCTCCATGCTACGGATGGCAGCACTGAAATCAATTCCTAGCGATAACTCATGTGCCAATCTCTTGAACTCAGATTTAGCCGGTTCACCAATTTCCTGAGCAACAAGTTGAATTCCTTGATTGAGCGTCATGCCAGAACGTGTGGCATTGGCAAGGATGCGACAAATTTCAGGAAGGTGTTCGACCAGCATTTGTTTCTTTTTATTTTTCCGAACCAGGAAAAGCATTCGACGCCCACCTTCGACAATCAATAGAGCTATGACTAAACTTGCAAGCATGTTCAAATTAAAGAAGTTTTGAAGACCAATAACCAATGCCATATAAGAAACTATGAGCGCACCGATAAACTCTGATGGTGTGAAGCCAATATTTGCATCTATCAACTTCTGTTCCAGTGCTTTTGCAGAATCGGTCTGATCGTACTTGGTTCCAATGACCACCAACACACTTTTACGACGTTCTCCGTCCCGATAAAACTGTTGGACTTGTTTACGCCACTCCCTTTTTTCTTTCCGATAGCCAAGGTAAAAGTAAAAACCGATGACGAGTACAAGAATGGTCAGCATCGCGAGTAATGCTTCCGTCATACGACCACACCCCGTTTCACTGGCTCGAACAAAGATTCATTCATGTCAATTCCAAAGACACGTATACGAGTTAGACACTGCGGAATTTCACCAGTTGGTGTAAAATGTCCTTCTACCTCTCCATCTTTCGTTAAACCGGTCCTATGAAACTTGAAGATTTCAACAATCCGATGTTTGCCGTCATTTTTCTGGACCTCCGAAATGGATACGATTTTCCGTGTTCCATCTGTCAGTCGTGTTGCTTGGACAATGATGTCTAAAGCACCGACAATGTATTCCCGAATAATGGTTGAAGGTAAATCCATTCCTGCCATAATGACCATCGCTTCAACTCGTCTCAATGCATCGTCGGCATTATTCGCATGCACAGTTGTGATTGACCCTTCATGCCCCGTATTCATAGCCTGGAGCATATCAAATGCTTCTCCACTCCGAACTTCCCCGACAATGATGCGGTCCGGCCGCATACGTAAAGCATTTCGCACCAAGTTGCGAATGCTGACTTCCCCTTTTCCTTCAACATTCGCCGGTCTGGCTTCCATTCCAACGACGTTTGGACGGTCTAGACGAAGCTCTGCGGAATCTTCTATCGTAATGACACGTTCACCATGAGGAATGGATGTAGCGATTACATTCAACAAAGTTGTTTTACCAGAGCCTGTTCCTCCACTGATGAGCGTGTTCATTTTGGCTCTTACAATCCCATCCAGGAATGTCGCCATATCTTTGCTCATAGAATCAAATTGCAGTAAATCCTCCACTTTAAAAGGTTCTGCTCGGAATTTCCGGATGGAAACAAGTGTGCCCGATAAACTGATCGGTGAAATTACTGCATTTACCCGGCTGCCGTCGGGCAATCTGGCATCTACCATTGGTGAGCTTTCATCGATTCGTCTACCGAGTGGTGCGACGATACGGTCCACAATATGCCGTACATGTTCATCGTTCCGGAATGCAATTTGTACTTCTTGAAGTTTTCCTTTTCTTTCAACATAAACTTCCTGGTACCCATTAATCAGAATTTCCGTGATATCCGGATCATTTATGAGCGGTTCGAGCGGACCGAAACCGACTGACTCATCTAATATTCTCGTAATTAAAAGTTCTTTATCATGCCTTGAAATAATGACCTTTTCTTCGGACATAAAAGTTGAAACATATTGCTCAATTCGCAACCGCATTTCTCCTGAAGACAGCTGCGTTAAAGCTTCCAAGTTTGTGTCTCGCAATAAACGGGCCTTATAATGTTCGACTAATTCATCGACGAGGTGGTTTTCATATTCGTAAGAGGTTGGCTTTTTCTGCACAAGCTTCCCTTTTCTCTTTTCAAACAGTGAGCTCATCCCTCTTCACCTCCTATTGCTTTAATACATCTCGTGCAAACTTACGAATATCTTTGGCAAATGGGATTAATTTACGTTCTTTCTGGACTTTCCGGACAGGCATCCCTTTATTGATATATGGTTGCAACCCTTTAATGTCCCTGCGAATGGAAGCGGCCACTGGAAAACGTAGCACGTTTTTCAAATCGCTTTGCTGGACTTCGTTTTCTTTGGACAGTTCATTCAGTACAATTTCCATACGATTTGCCAATGGAATGCCAAGTCTTGTGCTTAGTGTTTCGAACTGCTTTAACGTTTTGAGGGCTGATGTTTCGGGCGCTAATATGTAAAAAACTTTGTCAGACTCTTCTAAAGCTGTAACGACTTGTCCATTCATATGACTTGGCAGATCAATTAAAACGTAGTCAAATGAACGTCTGCATGTTCGAATCAATTTGGCAATAAACTCTTCATCAATCGATTCTGCAATCTCCGCATCACAAGGACTGATGAGAATTTCCAATTTGGAATCCACCTGTGTTTCAGATACATTCCGAATGTGGCTTTCATTTAATTCCTCAACAACAGGCATTAAATCAGCTAGCGATCGGTTGGATTCAATGGAAAAGACGTTTTCAATCCCACCGTATTGGGTGTTCAAGTCAATCAAAATCACTTCAGCCGTTGACTCTAGCTTTAAAGTTTGAGCAACTGAAGAAGCAATCAATGTACGTCCACTTCCACCTTTTCCGCTGTAGAATGACAGAATTTGTCCTCGATTGCGTCCATAAGTTACAGCTGCTTCTTCCATTGAATTTTTTTTGATTTCATAATTTTGGACGATTGTTGGAAATCTACTTGTGAATAAACTAGTTTCATCTGGAAAGACGAAAAATTCATCCGCACCTGATCGTATAATATTTCGAAGCAATGTAAAGTCAGAAGCAACTGCAACAAACAATAGGAGACAAGCCGGATTGACCATTCGTATTGATTGGACTAACTCTACAGACGCTTCCGTTTCCGATTGAGAAACGATGACAATGTCACGAGTTTCTCGGTTCATTTCTCTTATAGCATCTGAATATTTCACACTAGTTACTTGTTTTGAGAAGCTTTCAGAAATCGTTTTTAATAGCACTGTATTCTGTTCCCATTCACTAACAATTAAGATATTTGCCGATAGTTCCATCACGTCAGCCTCTTTTCCATCTTACTGTCCACTCCCGGAAGTAGGTCCTTCTTTCGGTGTTTCTTTTTTAGTACCATTCTCTTTAGGTGGTGTTGTCGCTGGTTTTTTTTCAACTTTCTTCTTTGCAGGCTCTTCCTGTCGTGCCTCTTTTTCTTCTGTTTCTTCGGAAGGTACACTGTTTTGACCAACATTAGCTTTTAAAATACGAATGTGATCAGCATAGTTTTGCATATGTATAAGTTTCGGTGCTTGTTCAGCCGTCACTTCGACTGCAACACCCGCAAATTTTTCACCAGAACCTTGAGAAAATCGGACAACAACGTCTTTCATGAAAACAGATGTATTACGCTCGCCTTTATTTTCAGTAGATACAATAATATCTACTCGGTCTAGTGCTTCGATTACTTGATCGAATTGAACTTTATCCGTTCGATGCAAAGTGACTAATCTATTGTTCTCATTTTGTAGATTGGAAGCTGGTTTAATCATATTTCGTGTAATCATGTCACCTTTAGAAAGAGGGACGACTGATACTTGAGATTCCAGATCACCAAAAGAGGTGATATGCGACTCAGTAACAAACTTATTAGGTAACTCCATTACGGTGATTTGATTCTTTTGAATAACTGTCCTTGATGGAATATCCGCTTTTGCTACATAAATCTTTGTCATTGCACCTAAATCAGAATTTAAATCCTTTACTTTTTGCAGCACCATGTATCCAGTTGCAGCTGCTAAGATAAATGCCATAATAAAAAATATAGCCGCTCTCCTTTTTGCCTCTAACATTTAACAATTCCTCATTTCAAAATGGTGATTTATACCGAAATAGGTATAATGCTGTATTAATTATGTATAAGGTCACTTACTATTTACCATTTACCTTTCTAAATTGTCAAAGTTAGCTAACTATAACAACTTGATATGCTAGTTCCCTTGTACTATGTAAATAAACCTACTTTATGTCATTAATTTTCACCCACTTCAATCAACGTTGATATATAGACATTTCAAAAAAGTGAATTTATTTCCAGGTTAAATCAAATTATCCATTTTTCACCCTTTTTTTGGTATTAAACAGGACTATCGATTCTTTATTTTTCCCATCTATTACCACATATCCTGATATCAAGATAATAAATTTTTTATATTATGAACGTATTTCTTCTATATAATAATTAACGATATTTTTTTGTTTTTTTCATACATAAAAACCGTTGCATTCCTCCACATGGAGACAAATGCAACGGTTCTATTTTCTTATAAGGTAACTAAAAATTGAGCGTGTTTTCCTATGATTTCTGCATAATCTTCCACCATGACACTTGCTGTGGGAAATTTACCAGCTCCTGGTCCAATTAAAGTTAAAGTCCCAATGTAATTTGTATCAAGCGCAATCGCGTTGTTTACACCCTCAACTGCATACAACGGATGCTCGGGATCTACTAATCTTAGACCAACGCTTGCATGTAAGGACCCGTCTTGCTCTTCAATAATCTCTGCCACATGCCTGAAACGCAAACCTTCTCTTGTTGCACTTTGTACTTGTTCAAGTGTAATATCAGCAATTCCAGCAATCGTTACATCATCCCAATTCGGTTGTTTACCAAATGCCAAAGTACTTAATATCATAAGCTTTCGAAATGCGTCTTGACCAGAAATGTCATTAAAAGGATCTGACTCTGCATAGCCAAGTACCTTTGCTTCTTCTAAGGCATCATGAAACAAGCTTTCATGTATTCGCATTTGAGTTAAAATGTAATTTGATGTTCCATTTAATATCCCTTGAATTCTATGCACCTGATTCACAAGCAGAAGGTTTTTCAAGGTTTTTATTATTGGTACGCCCCCTGCTGTTGTTGCTTCATATCCGACATGGACACCTTGTCTTTTTGCTCGTTCTTGTAATTCTAAACCATACTTTGAGAACATTACTTTATTAGCTGTAATCACATGACAGCCTTTTTGAATAGACCTACATAGATATTGAAATGCCGGTTCTTCACCTACAATTGCCTCAAATACAACTTGAATATCGGGAATGTCTTCAATGTCTTGAAAGTTGTCAGTTACCATAACGCCTGGCGTTGCCATACGACTTTTTGTTGGTTCTCGTATTAGAATTGCTTTTACTTCTATATCCAATCCTAATGATTGTTTTAATTGATGTTTTCTTTCATTAAGAATTTGGAATATGCCTTGACCAACTGTTCCAAAACCTAAGATTGCTGCTTGAATCGTTGCCATGACTTTACCCCCAAGTGAACAGTTAATATATCTCCCCATGTCTCAAATTCAGTCAGAAAGCCATCATGACCGAATCGTGTGTTGACCATGCAGAAATGATGATCAGGAACGAGATGCGCAAAAGAGCAAATGTCCTCAGGTGGATATAGTAAATCATGTGTGAATGCTATGGTGATTACTTTTGCTTCAAATTGTTTCGCCGCTATTTCTATTCCGCCTCTATCCCTCCCGATATCATGAGTGTTCATTGCCCGTAATAAGGTAAGATAGCTGTTCGCATCAAAACGTTCCGTAAGTTTTGTCCCTTGGTATTTCATATAGGATTCGATTTCGAACAAACCATCACTTCTGGTCTTTCTTGCAAAACGGTCCTTATGTAATTGTTCACTACGATAAGTGACTAACCCCGCCATGCGTGCTGTTTCAAACCCTTTTATATCTGATGAACTCTTATAGTTTCCATTGCAATAGTTTGCATCTGTTTCAATTGCATGAATGCCAATATAATTATAGGCAATACCTGTATCACTTAAATAAGGGGTAACTGCTAATGGAATCAGTAAATCCATATCTTTTGGGTAGAGTAGTCCCCACTCCAGCACACGCATCCCACCAAGCGATCCTCCAACTACTGCATGAAGTCTATCAATTCCCAAAGCTAGTAATCCTTGTTTTTCAGCATGGACCATATCTCGAATTGTAATGGTTGGAAAGGATGAGCGATATGGTTCACCTGTTGTAGGATTAATTGTAGCTGGACCAGTTGAACCGGAACATCCCCCTAAAACATTCCATGTAATTACTTGAAATACATTCGTATCAATAACTTTTCCAGGTCCAATCATTCCACTCCACCAACCTGGTTTTTCCTGAGTTCCAGTAGCATATTGATTTCCAGTCAAAGCATGACAAACTAAAATAACAGGTGCATCTAATGGACCGCAAGATTCATATGAAAGTTCAACTTGTTCCAGTAGATTCCCAGACTCTGTTTGGAAGTTTCCGATTTCTACACTTCCTGTTGCCACTAATTCCACCTCCAAGTTAAATCGGTACGACGATTGCTTGATCTATCGCTTGCCTTAAATCAGCTAATAAGTCTTCTACCGACTCTAATCCCACTGAAAGTCGAATCAATTCTTCTGTGACACCTGACTTTCTTAATTCTTCTCCACTTAACTGTTGATGTGTCGTAGAAGCCGGATGAATGATAAGCGATTTGGCATCTCCTACATTGGCAACATGAGACCAGATTTTGACGTTATCGATGATTTTACGCCCTGCATCTCGTCCTCCTTTAATTCCAAAATTCACAATTGAACCGTATCCATTCTTCAAGTATTTATTAGCTAATTGATGAGATGGATGAGATTCAAATCCATTGAAACTTACCCACTCCACCGCTGGATGATTCTCTAGAAAATTAGCTACCGCCAATGCATTTTCATTGTGCCTCGGCACACGTAAATGTAACGTTTCGAGACCTTGCAAGAAAGAAAATGCATTATCTGGGCTTAGACATGGACCAAAGTCACGAAGTAGTTGAACTCGAAGTTTAATAGCGAATGCAACTTGAGGCACGTCAATCCCATAACGCAATCCATGGTAACTAGTATCTGGTTCCGTAAACTCAGGAAACTTCTCGCTATTCCAATCGAATTTTCCTGCATCAACTACCACACCTCCAATTGAAGTACCATGTCCACCAATCCATTTTGTTGCTGAATGTACTACTACATCAGCACCATATTCAATAGGATTACTTCCATATGGAGTAGCAAATGTATTATCAACAATTAACGGAATTCCGTGCGCGTGGGCTATAGTAGACACAGCTTCTATATCTAGAACATGGAGACTTGGATTGCCGATAATTTCCCCAAAAATGGCTTTCGTTTTTTCAGAAATGGCTCCTCGGAAATTCTCCGGATTAGTTGAATCGACAAACTTTACAGTGATTCCATACTTTGGAAGTGTTTTAGCAAACAAATTATAAGTACCACCATATAAATTACTAGCAGCAATGATTTCATCTCCTGCTCCTGCTATATTTAAAATAGAAAAAGCGATCGCTGCCATTCCACTTGATAAAGCTACTGCAGCTGTACCCCCTTCTAACAAAGCAACACGCTGTTCAAATACATCGACTGTTGGATTGCCTATACGCGTATAGATATTTCCAGCTTCTTGCAGCGCAAAAAGTTTTTGAGCATGTTCTGTATCTTTGAAAACAAAAGAAGTAGTTTTATGAATTGGTACCGCACGTGAGCCAGTAATCGGATCCGGCTCTTGCCCTCCGTGTAAAAGTAGCGTTTCTGGTTGAAGATTAGTCATTGTTTTTCCCTCCTGGTTTGTGGTTTAGATGGAAGTGTGGAGGCGAAAGAGGAGTTTTGGAATACAAAAAGCCCCTTCTTCGCTTAAGAAGAGGGGGCTCGCAATTGCGTATACCTCCTCTTATCTTTCAGATCCACATGAAGAAATCTGTAGGAATTAGCACCTTTGCAAGTTCATCACTTGCCGGTTGCTGGGCATCGTAGGGCCTAGTCCCTCTGCCGCTCTTGATAAGAGTATTTGATTCAATTTTCCATCTTGAGAAACAGTATATGTTTTCCAGGAAGAAAAAGTCAAGAAATAATTATTTTTTTTGAAACTTCAGCCAATAGTCAAACGTTTAAAGAGTGAGAAGAAAAAAGGAGTTGAGATTTTGAATCTTGCTTTATTGTCACTCATGATTATCCTATCAGGCTATTTAATTGGGGGGTTACATGGGTCCTACATCGCACAATGGATTTCAGGGGTTAATGTAAAAGATCAAGGTGTAAAGAATTCTGGGGCGTCTAATGCTACCATCGTGTTAGGATGGAAATTCGGGGCTTTAGTTGCGTTATTTGACATTGGTAAAGGATTTATCGCCGTTCTATTATTGGCCTATATTTTAGATACACAAAGTCTCTTTAATGGCTACACACCTACTCTACTTTTATTAATAGGAGCAGCTGTCGTTATCGGACATAATTATCCTTTGTGGATGAATTTTGATGGTGGCAAAGGAACTGCATCAATCATTGGGATTATGTTTGCTGTCGATTGGAGAATGGGCTGTATTGGATTGACCTTGCTCATATTAATAACTCTCATAACAGACTATTTACCAATTGGCGTTCTTTTTTTATACCTTACATTATTGGTTTATGTATTTTGGTTTATGGGAGGATTTTGGCCGAACTTCATCTCATTAGCTCTTTTCACTTTAGCTATTTGGAAACATAGAGAAAACATTCTACGTATAAAGCAAGGAACTGAACCTAAAGTGTCTACTGTTATGAAAAAGAAAAAAACGACATCTCCACAGGAATTCTAAGAGGATTTACTATATTTCTTACATTTACCTGTTTGGCAGCAGCCTCTTATTAGGTTAAAAAATATCCTATCTGATTTTTAATAGCATTCAATATTCCTAGATGATTCTGAAAATGATAAACTAATAATAGATTTATGAAATTAAGGAGTGGAATGTCATGCAAGAAATATTAATCGAACGCCTCGTGCGTTATGCAAAAATTGATACACAATCTGACGCAAACAGTTCAACTTGCCCTTCAACACCAGGTCAGTGGGACTTACTCCATGAACTTGAAAAAGAGTTGGCTGCGATCGGAATGGAAGACATTTCACTTGATGATAATGGCTATTTATTTGCTACATTACCTTCAAATATAGACCATGAATTGCCTACAATTGGATTCTTAGCTCATGTTGATACAGCAACGGATTACACTGGGAAAAATGCGAATCCTCAGCGCATCGATTGCTACGAAGGCGGCGACATTTCATTAAACGAAACAACAGTAATGTCTCCTACCGATTTTCCTGAGCTTAACAATTATATCGGTCACACTTTAATAACAACAGATGGCACGACATTACTTGGTGCCGACAATAAAGCGGGTATTGCTGAAATAATGACAGCTATGGAGTATCTGATAAATAATCCAGACATCAAACATGGCAAACTCAGAATTGCCTTCACTCCTGATGAAGAGATTGGTCGCGGACCTCATAAATTCGATGTTGAAAAATTCGATGCAAAATATGCTTACACGATGGATGGAGGTCCTCTTGGGGAACTACAATTTGAAAGTTTTAACGCTGCTGGGGCAAAAGTCATCACACGCGGAACTAGCGTTCACCCTGGATCTGCAAAAAACAAAATGGTCAACGCCTTAACTATTGCGATGAAGTTCCAATCTTATATGCCGGCATCTGAAGTGCCTGAAAAGACTGAAGGCTATGAAGGATTTATACACTTAATGAATTTCAGCGGTCATGTAGAAGAAGCACAGTTGTCATATATAATTCGTGACTTTGATCGGGAAAAATTCGACGCAAAAAAAGGATTGTTTGAAAAAGCAGTGGCTGAAATTAAAGCAGAGTATGGTTCACATGCTATTACAGTTGAACTAAATGACCAATATTACAATATGGGTGAAAAAATTGAGCCCGTCAAAGAAATTGTAGATATCGCACATCAAGCAATGACAAATCTATCTATTAATCCTTTAGTCCTGCCGATTCGTGGCGGAACTGATGGATCTCAATTGTCTTATATGGGCTTACCTACTCCAAACATCTTCACAGGTGGTGAAAACTATCACGGAAAATATGAATATATTTCGGTTGATAACATGGAAAAGGCTACACAAGTAATGATTGAAATGATACAACTGTTTGAAAAACAAGTAACAGGGTTGAATTCTTGAAAGAAATAGGGCTTGGAATCTTGGCATCTTTATTTTTTGCGGTAACTTTTATTTTAAACCGGTCAATGGAACTTTCCGGAGGAAGTTGGATGTGGAGTGCTTCATTACGGTATTTCTTCATGGTACCTTTTTTAATGTTAATCGTTGTACTTCGAGGAGGAATGGCAACACTCCTAGCTGAAATGAAGAGTCGACCTCTTCCCTGGTCTGGTTGGAGCTTTGTTGCATTTGTTTTGTTCTATGCACCTATTACATATGCAGCTGCTTACGGTCCTGGTTGGCTAATTTCGGGAACCTGGCAAGTGACAATTATAGCTGGTGTTTTATTAGCCCCTCTGTTTTTTATAACGATTCATACTTCTAATGGGATTCGTAAGTTTAGACAACAAATCCCTTTAGTGTCACTTGTCATTTCCATGGTCATCTTGATTGGAATTGTACTAATTCAAATTCCACATGCAAACAACGTGTCCACAGGTACACTTGTGCTCGGAACATTTCCAGTGTTGGTTGCAGCATTTGCCTATCCACTTGGTAATCGTAAAATGATGGAACTAACTGGGGGCCGTCTCGATTCGATTAGTCGCGTCCTTGGGATGACAATCGCATCACTTCCGGTCTGGATTTTACTAGCAGTTTATGCTGCCTTATCTGTCGGCCTTCCTTCTAGTAGCCAAGTTTTCCAAAGTTTGATAGTTGGCATTAGTTCAGGAGTAATTGCAACTACCTTGTTTTTCATGGCTACAGATCGTGTTCGAGAGAATCAAGGGAAACTTGCTGCAGTTGAAGCAACCCAAGCTACACAAATTTTATTTGTAATAGCTGGCGAAATGATGTTACTAGGTGTTCCTTTACCTGAACCCGTAGCGTTTATCGGGCTAGTTATCATTATTATTGGACTCTTTTTACACAGTTTTTACACAAAACTCTTGAAACAAAAACAAGCAAGATCCGTCTCTTAGACAGATCTTGCTTGTTTTTTTGTTTTATCATTATAACTATTGCCCCAGTCTCTAGTAACAGATTAAAAATTGCTTTTCCAAGAACTCAATAAGATGTTTTCTTTGGCCACTTTTACGCCTATTATGGCACCAAGTGGCATATAATTCTACTGGTATCGTCGGGAATCTAACTAGCCATATCTATAACTATCTTCTTAGCTGGTTTGTCCGATACCTCGCCTTTCGTTCTTATGAACGTAACTACTTATTCTTCGTTCCTTTGTCTTGTTCACAAGTTTGAAACGACTTTTCAACAAACAATGAAAATCATTCTCACTTGATGACAATTATGTGATATGATAACCACAGTGAGAATACCTATCAGTTCGATGGAGGCTATACAATCATGGTTACTGCTGTTAAAACTGAATCCCTATCAATTGGATATACAGATCGATTATTATTTGAGAATTTGGATTTACATATACCCCGTGGAGAAATTTCTGTTTTTGTAGGTAGCAATGGTTGTGGGAAGTCTACACTTCTTCGTTCGATTGCACGCCTATTAAAACCAACAAATGGCTCTGTTTTATTAGAAGGAAAAGATGTACACAGTATGTCTTCAAAAGAAGTTGCGAAAAAAATGGGTATTTTACCACAATCCCCTGTATCACCCGAAGGTTTAACGGTTCATGATTTGGTGAAACAAGGTCGTTATCCACACCAATCATGGTTAAAGCGCTGGACAGAAGAAGATACAGAAAAAGTTGAAGCAGCTATGGCAGCAACTTGCATTAGCGATTTACGTGACCGTGCAGTTGATACATTATCTGGTGGTCAACGTCAACGCGCTTGGATTGCCATGACACTTGCACAAGATACCGAGATCATATTACTCGATGAACCAACAACTTACTTAGACATGACACACCAAATAGAAATATTAGATTTGTTATTTGAATTAAATGAGAAAAAAAATCGTACCATTGTGATGGTGTTACATGATTTAAATTTAGCTTCACGTTATGCACACAATATCATCGCTATTAAAGATGGAAAAGTTCATGAACAAGGAAAACCTGAGGATATTGTTACTTGTGATTTAGTACGTTCTGTTTTTGGAATGGAGTGTCAGGTTTCCAAAGATCCAATGTTCGGTACACCTCATTGTATTCCTTTTGGACGCGGACGCTGTGTAGTACCTGAATTACACGCAGCTACAGGAGCATAATAAAAATAAGCAAACTGAGAACCTTTTAGCGACAAAAATACGCAGGTTTCCGGTGAGCTTTTGAAGGGGGATGTGACTTTGTCACGTCCCCCTTTTACTAGTACAGTTAATCTTGCAGCTTGGACGCCTTCGTTGCTCACCTACAACCTTTAGATTTTTAAATTTTGATTTACTAATGAATCATCACTCTCTTCAACAAACCAAGTAGCTGAAGATACAATTTCGGCTTCTGCAAGCCTACCTCTTTATTCTCTAGATTATAGTGCAACAAAAGATGCGTCAGAAGAGCACTGAAAACCCTCTTACATCAAAGAAATCAATCATCCTTTATATAAATTGTCACAACAAACTATAAAAAAATAGTCACTGAAACAAAAAAAATCCATGCATTGAGCACGGATCCGATAATCTAGACTTCCACAACTTAACGATGAGGGGGGTTAAGTTTGAAGTTAATCAGCGTCGATTTGGAGAAAAGTCGCTGACATGGTTTCTTCCCTAATTTTCAGAAAGAAATTCTCTTATACGATAATGATAATCATTATCACTTAACAAGTCAATACTTTATTCGGTAAAATTTTGTATACTTAATTTATGACTACTTTAACGAACGATCAAATCCGACAATTAAATATGTACAGCACCTATGTAACTCCACCAGCTCATGCATTATTTACACTGAAACAATTACAAGACATTGATTTTTTGTCTGTTGTACAAGCAGTTACAGGGATAGACAACAGAACCGTTGCCGCCTCTTATCTCATGCGTCGCTATGGCATGTTTGCATCAACACAATTTGTCATGTTAGCCACTTACGATGAAGTATGGTTAGGTGAACTTGATGACTTACAGTTTGCTGCAAATGTGGAATACGGAAATAAAGGCATCAGCATGTATATCAATAAAAATCACTATGTCGATATTGAAAACGAGCCTCGTCAAGTAATAATCCGAAAAATATTAAAGGATCAAATACATAGCTTGCTTATAAAAATCCGTGAGCATTCATCTGTTTCTCCTTTAACATTATGGGAAAATGTATTTGGATTTCTGTTGTGGCATTATGCAGTTATGCTCTCCCACTCCTCTACTTCAAAGCAAGCCAAAATAGATTTGGAAATATTAAAATCAGATGAAGTTTGGGATGGAATAGCTCCAAAATCTCTCTTCAACACGTATTTAAAAGGTTTAGAACCTGCTCAATTATTGAATACCACAGTTCGTACGACATGTTGTTTTTCAAAAGATGTCCCTGGTTTGCTAAAATGTGGTTTTTGCCCTCACGAATAGGATGAAATACCCATTTTACACATTGGGATGTTTTACTTGAGTGGAATTAGGATAAACCTAACCTAAGAAGATGAAAAGGAGCGTGTCTACGACATGGAAAACATTCAAGGTAAAGTTCAAGAAGAATTAAAAAACGTTAGTCCTGAAAAGAAAGATGAAATTTTAGCGAATTTTTCAACCTTTAAATCTTATCTTGGCGACAAAGTTGCAATGGGTGAAAAATTAGGTCTGGGTGAAGAACAACTAGCGAAAACAGCTGAGAAAGTAGCTGGATATTTAGCAAATAATGAAGAGCCAAAAAACAGTGAAGAAAACTTGTTACAAGAATTATGGAAGTCAGGCGACAAAGATCAACAACATGCTTTAGCTCACATGTTAGTTAATATGGTGAGAAAATAAGTATGTGCAAGGACGGATTGATATGACGAACAAACCTTTTGATGATAAAGAACACAAAAATCAAAAAGGCCGTAAATTAGACAATCCCGATTTAGTTGAAACAGAAAAAGAAAGTCTTTTCGATATGCATGAAGATATGCAAACGGTTGATGCCGTCCCCGTTGAGGAATTAAATCAAAAAGTTAAAGACGAAGAATATAAAAGTCATTCTAAAGACACTTCAGCAAGTGAAGAAAGATATCCAAAATAAACAAAACCCGGTCGCTCCAGTGACCGGGTTTTGTTGTTTTGCTATTCTTCTTCTACTGTTGATGTTGCTGCTTCTTTAATTTCTGATCGTCTAGCATAAGCATTTTTCAAAATTGTTTTAATAACTGCATACGTAGGAATAGCTAAAATGACCCCCCATAAACCGGCTATATTTCCTGCAGCTAAAATAATGGTTATGACGGTTAGAGGATGAATATCCAGTGCTCTTCCCATTACGTTTGGCGAAATTAAATTACTTTCAATTTGTTGTGCGATAAGCATGATTATTGCTACATAAATGGCCATCTGTGGTTCTTGAATGAAACCAATAATCAATGCGGGAATGACGGCAATAAAAGGACCTAAAAACGGAATAACATTTGTTAACAATCCGAAAAACGCTAAAAGGAGTGCGTATTTTAGACCAATTATAAAGTAGCCTATCAGCAACAAAATCCCAACTGCAACACTAACCACAAGCTGACCTTGAATGTATGCCTTTAAAGTCCCATCGATGTCCACCAGAGTTTTGCGAATCCATGTTTTACGTTCGCCACTAAAGAAGTTAGCAATAAAAGGGGCGAACTTTTCATGATCCTTCAAAATATAAAAAAGAAAGAACGGAACTAATACTAATGCAAATAACCCTTGAGCAATACTTTGAACGAATACAACTACCCAATTACTGAATCCTTTAGCAATATCTGTTGCTTTACTAGATTGATCGTTTATTGATTGCTCTATAGAATCTGGAAGCCGGTCCTTTTGATTTATAACAAAATTAATCATGTCTTCTACGCCTTGTGTAATTGCAGGTGCCTCTTCAACTAATTGGTTAACTTGTTTTGTTATTGCAGGACCAATGATGGATGAGAATATCCAGAAAATGAGACCCAATGCTACAAAGATGGCTAATAAACTTGTCCATCTCTTCCATCCTCTTGAATCTAAAAAATTCAGAATCGGTCTTGTTAAATAAAATAATACTCCCCCAAGTAAAAGTGGTAGGAAGATTGTCTGACCGATAATAAACAGCGGTGAGAAAATTCCTTTTACTTCTATAAACATTCTAATAATAACTAACCCGAGTAGTATTCCTACTCCTACTTGAAACCAAAGCTTTTTCGTCAAAAATTTCACGTCCTTGAATATGATTGTGACTCTTATTATAAGTTATTTTTGGCAATAAAGGGTATACATAGTATAAATGTTTTAGGGAGGATAAAATCATAGAATATTATCAAGAAATACGTCAATATGCGGGAAACCTTTCCCTTATCTTACCGGGAGCGTTGGTCATCATTCAAAATGAATTTAATGAAATACTGTTGCAAGAACGTAAACCAGGATTATTCGGTTTACCAGGTGGGTTTATGGATTTAGGTGAAAGTTTGGAAGAAACCGCAAGTCAGGAAGTTTTAGAAGAGACTGGATTATTCGTTTCAAATTTAGAACTACTTCACGTTTTTTCTGGTCCAGACTATTATTTAAAATTGATAATGGAAATGAATTTTATTCAGTAACAGTGGTTTATCGAACAAACACCTTTAAAGGAACACTTCAAGCAAACAAAGAAGAAACTTTTAGGTCGGGTTTCTTTCCAATTGACAACTTTCCCGATCAACTATTAGCTTCAAATAAAAACTTTCCAGAAAAATGTTTAGACATCTAGAAAAGTGGGTAAATATAATACCGAGGATTTTTTATCGCCTACTTTTTTCCTCTTAAGATACTACACAAACAAAAACTCCGCGTAAATACACTTTTAAGGAGACTGTTTAAATGAATTGGTACGAAAAACTCAATCAATACTTCCCAGTTGAAGAAATGAAATCAAAAGAGCACATGGAAACATTACTAGCTGAAAAAGGTAATGTTTATATAAAAGATGAAGGTCCAAAACACGTACTTATGTACGTTGAGTTTGAGAATTTTGTATTTGTTGATTACTTATTTGTATCTAAAGATGCTCGAGGTGAAGGATTAGGTCGTAAGCTATTAAATCAATTAAAAGAAAAAAACAAGCCTATATTACTCGAAGTGGAACCAGTAAATTATGAAGATACCGACACTGAAAAACGTCTTAAATTCTATGCTCGTGAAGACTTCAAACATGCATCACGCATAGGTTACATTCGACGATCTCTCGCGACAGGCGAAAATACAGTGTTAGAAATTTTATATTGGTCTCCAGTTAATGAAGATGAATTAGATATTTATAAAGCCATGAAATGGACATATGAAAACATTCATACTTTTAAAGATCAACATTTCTATGGTGAATCTTATGACCCTTCACATGAAGTTCTTGAGTTTAACGATGAAAAGAAAAGCAATATGTTAAAAGAATATTAATCAAATCCAAATGATGCTTTCGCTTTTTTATGAAAAATTAGATACACTTTAATCGGACCGACTCACTTTGAGTCGGTTTTTATTTTGTACTCATAGTAATCTTGTGCATGTACTGCCTTAAATCCTACCGATTCATATAGCTTTAATGCGTGTGCATTTTTTGTTTCGACTTCCAAATGAACGGAATGTCCTAATTCATTTTGTTCATTTACAACTTTACGAAGTACATTTCGTCCTATTCCTTTTCCTTGGTACTCGGGTAGAATGGAGAAACCATAAATCCAAGCTTCTCCTTCTTCACGTTTCACTCTGACTTTTCCAATCGTATTGTCATCCACAATAATCATGAGCATATCGGTGTCTTCATCGCTGTCAATCCGACTTTCCATCGCTCTAGCGTCTTCTTCTGGCACTCCGAACGCTTCAATATCCAATCGAACTCTCATGTCTATATCTTCTATCGTTGCGTGTCTCAAAATGAAACCGTCTGATGCTTCGAGTATTTGTGGTTGCCAATGCATTTGATGTTCAGTGAATTTGTAACTAGCTCCATGTTTGCCTAGAAATGTTTTTGCTGCATCTGAGCTTGCTGGGGCATTAAGTAGTACTTTCTTAAAACCTTGATCTTTGATCGTTTCTTTTGCTTTATTAAACATCTCATTAAAATAACCTTTACGGCGTTCGTTAGGTTTCACCATTCCGCATACTTCTGCAGTTGAACCAAATGAATATACACCCAAAAATGCGATCAATTCTTCATTTTCATACTTTAGAAAATCAAATTGATCCGTCTCACGGCTACGTAGCATTTCCCAGTTAAGTTTTAGTTGTAAGCTGTCATATCTTTCGCATTCTTTTTGAAGTATTTCAATATCCTTTAATTGCTTAGTCGTTAACATTTGTGTCTCCTTAAATTCGTATTTGTACTACCTAAAAATAGCTTCCCACATTTTCATTTGGGAAGCTAGTCGTTATTTTTATTTTGTATAGTTGGCTATAGCAGTGGCAATTTGATCTTCAATTGGAGTTACAGCTGCTAAGTCATTGTTAATGAGCACCGAGAAAACAAGCAACTCTCCATCTTTCGTAGTGGCATATCCCGATAAAGCAGAAACGGCAGTTAATGTTCCCGTTTTGGCTTTGACATTGCCAACTGTTGGCTCTGTTTTCATACGATTACGCAAAGTCCCTCCAACAAACCTTTCAGCTACACCTGCTACTGGAAGAGAATTTAAAAATGTAGGATACCAAGGTTCTTTTTGAACAGAAACGAGAAGATTTGTTACTTCATTTGATGGAATCAAATTGATATGTGACATCCCTGAGGCATCTCGAATCATAATTCTCTCCATATCCAAACCTAGTTTAGAAGAATTTTCCCCAATCACTTGAAGTCCCTTATCCCAGCTTCCCTCACCATATACTACCTTGCCCATCTCTTTAGCCAATACCTCTGCATGTGCATTATTACTCAATTTCATAAATGGAATCGATAATTCTTTAAGCGTCATCGAATCTTTTGATGTTAGCAATTGAGCTTGTTTTGGCGCTTTCCCCAAAGTCACTTGAGGTTTACTGCCGACAAACTTTATGCCTTGTTCCGTTAATGATTTCTTGAAAAGATCAAGCGCATAATATGAAGGCTCCCAAACTGCAATCCATTCACGTGTAACGGTTCCCCCAACTGGAACTGTGCCTTCAATAACGACATTATTAGTTCCATGTTCCCGCTCAATCGTAAYGTTTTTCGTTCCTGAAGCAACCGTCGTGGAGCGATTGATAATTTTCACTACATCAGTCTCCGGTGACACCTTAATTGTAGCTTGCTCTCCAATAGTTGAGTTTGCATGTGCTTCCACAATGACTGAGCCCGCATCAAAATCTGCATTTGGGGATGCAGTAAGCGCAGAGACTTGGGCAGCATAATAATAAGATTCGTCCGACCAGTTTATATCTGATGATAAACGGATTTTATCGTACCAAGTATCGTCTCCAATCAAATCTCCGTTAATTTTCTTTATCCCCTTAGAAACAAGATTTTGGGCAAAAGCATCGAAATCTTGTTTCAGTAATGTTGGGTCTCCCTTCCCTTTCAAGTACACGTTTCCTTTTAAAACACCACCCTTAAGTTGACCGTCAGTTAACACTTCCGTAGTGAAACGGTAATCTTCACCTAGAGTTTCTAGAGCAGCTGCTGCTGTCAATAGTTTCATGTTGGATGCCGGATGTAATCTAGTTTCACCAAAATGATCATACACAATTTCACCAGTAGTAGCTTTTCGAATACTGACTCCGGTTGTAGCACCATCGAGCCGTTGGTCTTGAAGGATTTTATTGATGCTATTTCCTAACTGGGCATATTCATCCGTAGCAATTACTTTTGGTTGACTATCCTCAATTAGAAATGGTAAAAATGCAAGCACTGCAATTACCATAAAGATTATATATTTTTTAAATTTCAATACGTTTACCCTCCTAATAGCTAGTATGGAAATGAGCATATCATAATATAGTTTGAATATTATGTATTTTGTGGAAACTTTTTAAAAAACATTCTTTTCTCATAGAGACTATTTAGAATGTCTATTTCTTTATATGTGCTTGTTAAGCAAAACATGCAGCAAATAAAAGTTTCCCACTCCTTTTTTACTATTCCTGTAAAGTCTTCGATTTAATCCAGATTATATAGTGGAAAGGTTCCTTATCGAAAATGTTCCTGCTGACATAGAAAAAACCACAACGGCATAGTTGTGGTTTTGAAGATTTTATAGGTTATTTCTTTTTGCGAAAAAATTGAATGTTAGATTCGGGCGAGTTGTTAAGTATACACCACATAAAATGACCAGTAATCCAATAATCATATGAATGGAAATAGGCTCTTTTAATAAAAAATATCCCCAGAAAATAGCGGAAATTGGGATTAAATAAGTTACAGAAGTCGCAAATTCTGGACTTCGCTCTCTCATTAAATAGAAAAATAATAAATGAGCGATTCCTGAACCAAAGAAACCAAGCCCAATAATGGCAAATAGGATTTCACCATTCAAATTTTGTGAGAGCGTAAGTAATTGATTAGGTTCTGTAAAAATCATCATTAATCCACCTACAAATGCTCCAACTATTAACGTACAAGTTGTAACAATAATAATTCCTGCATCTTTTAAATGTTTGCGTACGTAATGTGAAGAAAAACCATAACACATGGTGGCTATGATCATCGTACCAATTCCTACAAAACTTTCTCCAAATAATAACGAAATATCAAAGTCCATTATAATCAAAATGCCGACGAAGCCAGTCGCTATTCCTATCCATTGCTGTTTTAGTAATATGGAACCAAAAAACAGTAACCCCATTAATCCTGTGAATATGGGCGTAAAGGCATTTAGGACGGCAGCTAGGCTACTGTCTATTTGAGTTTGACTAAGAGCAATCAATCCCCATGGCAAACCAGCATTCATCACACCAACTAATAATAATGGTTTCCATGGAATAGGTTTTATGATGTCTTTTTTTCTATACCACAATAATGGTAATAATAATAATGCCCCAGCTAAACAGCGAATAAAAACGGTCCCCCATACACCTGCGGGTTCGCTAAGAATTGAAATAAATACAAAAGAAAGTCCCCAAACGAGACTAAGAGTAACGAGTGCTACATACACGCGCATAATGAATTCTTCCTTTACTGAACCTTCGTTCGTTAATTAGGTATCTAATCTTTCTATTTTCTAATATTATCACATTCTATTTCTTCTGAATTATTAAGTGTGTAAACATAAAAGAACCATTCACATATATGAAAGGTTCTCTTTTTTATTTTCCTTTGTTGCCAAAATTCATATGTTGATAACGACCTCGAATAATTTGATAAATACCGTATAGGATTAGACCAACCGCTACCATTGCGAGCAAGAATTGACCAAATGGTTGACTTGCCATCTCGTCTAAAGCTCCTCCAAGACCTTTCGATTGGTTCGGGTCATGGGTATAGGCAGTTTCGATAAAAAAGAATCCAACCATACTTAGTACTACTCCACGTGCAATTAATCCAATCTTCCCAGAAATACGTGCTACTTTAAGTTCTTTATCGTTCATTTCATATGTTTTGAATTTCTCCATAAACTTCTCTTTAATCCCACTTAACAGTTCATACAGACCATACCCAATTATTATGGCGCCTACTATACCAACTAACCACACACCAAATGGTTGTTCCATTAACTTAGCAGATATCGGTTTTTCGGAGTCACCACCACCTGCGTTTTCAGTGTGACTTGCCAATTTAATGGCACCAAAAGCCAAATTCGCATAAATGATTCCGCTAATAAAATAACCAGTCCGTTTAATGAGACCTTTTGCATCCGTACCTTCGTTTTCAGGATCTTTAATGGCTTTGATGAAATCCCATACAATATATCCAATTAAACCAATTCCAATTATCCATAGTACCACTTCTCCAAAAGGCATTTCCGAAATGGATTGTAACGCACCTGAAGCACCTGTGGTATCCCCTCTAGGTCCGAAAGCCGCAAGTGCTGCTAGAACTCCAATCATTCCGTAAACAACGCCTTTTGTCATATAGCCGAATCGCCCAAATCGACGTACCCATGGTTTTGCTTCCTTCATTTTATTCTTAGCTTCGGTTTTTGATATTGTATCCATTTAAGGCACTTCCTCTACTAGTAATCTTATATGTAAAGTTCCCGTTATAGTAAAAGTAGAAACCTTTTTACAACATAGTTGATTTAAATAGAGAATTTCTTTGGGAAATGAGGTAATCAACAACTTGTAATGGAATATATACCAATTACTTCCGTATTAGATTATAATTCTATCGAATCCAATTGAAGGAGAATGAGTTCGATTGAAAAAAATAGTTATGATATTCCTTTTAACTTTAATTGCTGGCTGTTCTGGACAAGCCAATTCGGAAGAAAAAAGGACAACAATTAGCAAATCGGATCAAATAATTAGACACACCATCATGGAAAACTTCGGATATCGTCATGAAATTGAAGAAGATGCAGTAAAGCTTATTGAATTTAATGAGGAAACTGGCAAGATGAAAATCATCGTTTTTACCTATACTTTTGAAGATGAATCTTATGAAGAGTTTAAAGCAGATACCCTCGCTAGTTGTGTAAATGTTCTGCAAGATATTAAGAAACAACGGAAGGTTCAAGAAGTGGATTTAATCATCGAAACTCCGATTGAGGATTTAAACGGAAATCCAGATTATGATGGTGCCATATTCAATATGGTGTTTGAGCGAAAAAACTTAAATAACACTGATTTTCATGAGTTGAATCCCCTTGAGCTTTCTAAAAAAGCTAACTTTTATTTCCAAGCACCCTACACAGAATAAAAAGACAAGGCTTAGGCCCTGTCTTTTTACTTTGTTGAATGTGCAATCCATCCACCAAATAGTGTGGTAGAAAAGAATTGTGTAACCCTCTCAAATCCTGCTAATTCTAAAAGGTCTTCAATTTGATCGGACGGAATAAAGGATAGTTCACGAACCGATTCCTCCATCCCTTCTACATCCTCTTGAGTTAAGTCAGTTAAATCTAACCAGATTGACTTCCATAAATTCATACGTTCATCAAATTCCGGTTTAGACTGATCTCCATACATTGACACTAGAACGAAAGGAGCCCCTGGCTCTAAATTATCTTTTACCTTTTTTAATAGACTTAGTTTACCTTCAACTGTTTCTACAAAATGTAATACAAGTAAGCAGGTAGCGGCATCGAATGTTTCTTTAAAGTCCATTTGTTCAATCGTCCCCGTATAAACTGACACTCGTTCTTCAATGCCTTCATCTTTCGCTTTTTGCATCGCTACTTCAAGCATCGCTTCAGAAGGATCAACACCCGCGAAAGTCCATGATGGATTAGCTTTTCCAAACGTTACGATTTCATTTCCTCCACCAGCACCGACGACTAAGATGTTTGCTTCGTCTTTTACATGAGCTCTTAGAAAGGACTGAACCATGCGAAACATTGCATCATAAGTAGGCAAAGCACGACGAATTCCTTTATCGTATTCTCTTGCCATTTCCATATCAAATTCTAAATCATTTTTCACAGTTTTTCCCCCTTATGAAGTAAACTTGCTAATTTTTATTATGGAGTAATTTCACAAAACTTTCAAACTGTTAGAGATTCGCTAACTTCAGAGAAAAAGTGTTACACTTACCCCAAATAGCGCTCTTTTGGAGGATTGAAGTCTATGCAAAACAACATAAAGAAACGACCTTTAGGTCAAACAGAATTACTCTTGTCCCCCCTTGGACTCGGAACATGGCAGTTTAGTAAAGGGACTGGTGTCGTAGGTAAGTTTTGGGGCGTTTTAGATGACCAAATGACGGAAGAAATTATCAAAACTTCTTTAGATGGTGGTATCAATTGGTTCGATACTGCCGAAGTGTATGGTGGTGGAGAGTCCGAAAAGATATTAGCAAAAGCCCTTGAAAATATCGGAGCCTCACCAGAAGATGCTAAAATTGCAACCAAATGGTGGCCAATGTTTCGAAGGGCGAACTCTATTACAAAAACAATTGAGACTCGAAAACAAGCATTAAGTAACCGACCGATTGATTTGTATCAAATCCATCAACCGTATTCTCTTTCTTCTGTAGAAAACCAAATCAAAGCGATGGTTAGTCTTGTGGAAGACGGTCACATCAACCATGTTGGTGTAAGTAATTTTAACGCTTCAGCCATGGGCAATTCACATCGAATTTTGAAGGATAACGGCCAAACTCTTGCCTCAAATCAAGTGAAATACAGTTTACTTGATCGAAGAATTGAAGAGAACGGAACATTAGAACGCGCACAGGAACTTGGTATTTCTATTATTGCCTATTCACCTCTTGAACAAGGATTGCTGACAGGGAAATTTCATGATAATCCTTCGTTAATTCAAGATGCTAAAGGTCCAAGAAGACATCAACGTAAGTTTAAAGAATCTGGGTTAGCAGAATCTAAACCCCTCATTTCTTTATTGGATGCAATTGGCGAAAAATACAATGTAAGTGCTAGCCAAGTTGCTTTAAACTGGACTATTCATTATCACGGAGAGACGGTTTTTGCAATTCCAGGTGCCACTAAAGTTCATCATGCACAAGACAATGTAGGTGCTTTAACATTCAAACTTGATGCTTCTGAACTCGAAGAAATATCAAGGACTTCATGGAAAGTCATCCGGAAGAAATAATTGTAAAAACAGTGCAATAAGCCATTCATTCTGAGTGATTCATAACAAAAATCGCCTAAACTAGACGCCTTAATAGGGCGTCTTTTTGATTTTTAGGGAATTATCTCACACTTGCAATTCCCTATTAATTCTTTATAAAAAATAAATTATTAGAATTATTTAAATTGTACTTGTAATTAGATTATTCAGTATTGTATAGTCTTATACAAGAATGAATAAAGGAGTTCAATAATGAATTCAATGTTATTACTTCCAAATACCGATGAGGAAATCATAGATACACATGACGAAGATATTATTATCACTACGCGAGAAGGAAAAATTATTAAAGTAACGCAAATTAGTGGCGAACATTACGGCCTATCGCCAGGAGAGCTTTTAGGTAAGTCTGTTTATGACTTAGAAGCACAAGGGATTTTTTCACCTGCCATTACACCTGAAGTAGTTAAGCAAAAGAAAAAAGTAGTTACCGTACAAACGACTCCATCTGGTCGCAAAGTACTTATTACAGGGATTCCTCTTTTCAATGATCTTCGTGAAGTCGAGTTTGTTATTAGTTATTCCTATGAACTTTCTGAGTTGATTGTCATGAAAGAGTACTTGCAAGATTTAGAAACTGAAATGTCAAAAGTAAAAGAAGAATTAGCTCATTTAAGAGATCAACACATTCAAATAAATGGCTCTATTATGGTCAGTCAATCTTCAACCCGTGCGGTAAAGACAGCTCTTAAAATGGCAAGAATTGATGCGCCAATTGTTATTCAAGGTGAATGCGGAGTTGGTAAAACATCGTTAGCTAAATTTATTCATTCGCAAAGCAATCGAAGTGATGGACCTTTTATTGAAGTTAATTGTGGCTCGATACCCGATACAATTTTTAAAAGCGCTTTCACCGGTTATCCAGACTCTAAGTCACAAGGTTATTTAACCCTAGCAGATGGTGGTTCACTTGTACTAAAAGAAATTGATCACTTGACTCTTGCTTCCCAATCAGTTCTTTTTAATCTTCTTCATAAACAGTCATCTTTTAGGATTATTGCGATGAGTGAATTTCCGTTAGAAGAGTTAGTGAAACAAGGTAAATTACGAGAAGATCTATTCTATTTACTTCATATCGCTCCTATTCAGTTAAAGCCATTACGTGAAAGACCAGAAGATCTACAAAAAGCCATTTTTATTTATTTAAAAGAGTTAAATGAACAGTATAAATCCGAAAAAAACATAGCAGATGAACTCTTTATCCACCTCCTTCAACTCGAATGGAAAGGAAATTTTCGGGAGTTAAGAAATGTCTTTGAACGACTCTATATTGGAAGTGAATCAACTAAAATGAGTCTTCAAGACTTACCTTTACAGTACCAACCTTCCGAAGGAGAACATATCGGCATTGAGTTCGATGGACAAACCCTGCCTCATATTTTGGAGTTTGTTGAAAAGAAAGTATTATTGAATGCCCAAAAACGTTATAAAACAACAACAGAGATGGCACATGTATTAGGAATTAGCCAACCTTCTGTCGTTCGTAAGTTAAAAAAATATTCTAACTCTTCAATAATAGAAGAAAACGATTAAAGTAATTTCCCTAAAATGCCTTAATCCCGTTATGGCAATAGAAAATAGTAAAGGAGGTGTTTAGTAAACCCGGAGAGCATTGCTACAGAAACACATAACTAGCGCGGGCTGCTTTATTGACCTACTTAACATTACTTATACATCATGGACCACTTACTATGGCCTACGCCATTAATGGAAGCTTCACTTATGAATATGAAATAGGGGGAAATTGGGATGAAGAAATGGTTATTAATTTTATGTTCACTTATGTTACTACTTGCGTTGGGAGCTTGCGGAAAAGAAAAAGGATCTGCCGCGACTGAAAATGGAAAGTCATCAGAACCGTTAAAAGTAACGCTTCCTACTTGGACTGGATATGGACCACTGTTCTTGGCTAAAGAAAAAGGCTTTTTCGAAAAAAATGGTCTAGACGTTGAGCTATCAATTATTGAAGGACTTGCAGAACGTAAAGCAGCTTTAGCTGGCGGCAAAATTGATGGAATGGCAACAGCATTGGATGTTCAAGTAACGTTGGCAGGTGCTGATATTCCAGTACAAGTTGTATGGTTATTGGATGATTCATACGGCGGGGATGGAATTCTTGTTAAAAAGGAAATTAAAGATGTTAAAGACTTAAAAGGGAAAAAAATTGCATTTGAAGTAGGTTCAACCAGCCAAATGCTTGCATTAACTGCATTAGAAAAAGGTGGATTAACAGAAGAAGATGTAACAGTCGTTCAAATGTCTGCTGGTGATGCTGGGGCAGCTTTTGCTGCTGGAAAAGTTGATGCCGCTGTAACTTGGGAACCTTGGTTAACTAAAGGAGCAGAAGCGAACGGTAAAGTATTATTATCAACAAAAGATTTGCCTGGTATTATCATTGACACGGTTGCGTTTAGAGAAGACGTTATTAATAAACGTCCTGAAGATGTAAAAGCATTTGTTAAAGCAATGGGTGAAGCAATGGATTACTGGAAAGAGAATAAAAAAGAAGCTAATGAAATTATGGCAAAAGGCCTTAATATTGATGTAGCAGAGTTTGAAGCAACTGAAACAGGATTGAAATTCTTTGCAAAAGAAGATAATGAAACATTATTCGGTACAAAGAGCGAAAAAGGTTCGATTTATCAATCAGCAGAAAATGCGATTCAGTTTTACAAAGACCAAGATATGCTTGAAAAAGACTTGAAGGCTGACGATGTAATTAATGGCAGTTTTATTCAAGAATAAAGTAATAGACTACGTATAGGCGTATCGTTTTTCACTGAACCAATAACGATATTACAGAGTTTAACTTAAGAGGCATCGTTTATGCCTCTTGTGTTCTACTTTATTTCAAATAGATACATAGATGGAGGGATTTTAATGGCATCAAAATGGTTAACTCCAAATAAAGAAATATCAAAGAAGATTTATTCATCAGCCGGATTTATAACGTTTATATTTGTTCTTGGAATATGGTCTCTACTTAGTTACAGTGAATTTGTAAATCCACTCTTTTTACCTACTCCTACAGCCGTTTTAGCAACTGCAACTGAGATGTTTGTAAGTGGAGAAATATTTGCTGATATTGGCATAAGTTTTTCAAGAGTATTTACTGGATTTATGATTGCTGCATTAATTGGGATTCCATTAGGGATACTGATGGGTTCATTACGCATAATGGAAGGAGCTTTTGAGCCTATCATTGGATTCATTCGATATATGCCCGCTTCAGCGTTTATTCCCTTATTAATTCTCTGGATTGGTCTTGGTGAAACAGAAAAAATGGCGGTCATATTTTTAGGTACGTTTTTCCAACTTACTCTTATGGTGATGGATGTTACAAAAAATGTACAAAACGATTTAATTGATGTCTCGTATACATTAGGAGCAAAAAATGCACAAATTTTCACGAAAGTCATATTGCCTGCTTCCCTACCTGGTATCGTTGATACACTTCGAATTACCTTTGGCTGGGCTTGGACTTATTTAGTAGTAGCAGAGATTGTTGGGGCCTCTAGTGGTTTAGGTTATATGATCATGCAAGCTTCTCGTTTTCTACAACCCGAAAAAATTATTGTTGGTATATTAATTATCGGTTTACTTGGGCTTATTACGGATATCATGTTTAAATCCATCTACCGAGCTTCATTTTCTTGGATGAGAAAGGACGGTTTTTAACATGGTTGCACAAAAATCAGAATTCACTACAACAGGAAAATTCGCTTCAAAAAGTGAGGAGATTATTATTCCTCAAATCATTACACCTAAATTAGAAATTAGAGATGTAGGTAAAATATATAAAACGAAAGCTGGAGAAACCACGGCACTTGAAAAAACTTCCTTCACTGTGGCTGATGGTGAGTTTGTTACTATTTTAGGACCTTCTGGATGTGGAAAATCAACCATTTTGCGAATAGTCGCAGGCTTAGAAGAATCTAATTCAGGTCAAGTTCTTCTGGATGGTAAAGAAATTAATGGTCCTGGACCCGATCGTGGAATGGTCTTTCAATCTTATACCTTATTCCCTTGGTTAAATGTCAAAGATAATATCACATTCGGTTTGGAGTTAAATGGAGTTTCTCAAAAAGAACGCGATGATTTGGCGAGACATTACTTGCAACTAATCGGTTTAGAAGGATTTGAAAAGCATTACCCAATACAGTTATCAGGTGGCATGAAACAACGTGTAGCTATAGCACGTGCTTTGGCAAATGACCCTAAAATTTTATTAATGGATGAACCTTTTGGAGCATTAGATGCCCAAACAAGAACCATCATGCAGGAAGTATTACTAAAAGCTTGGGAAGAATCTAAAAAGACAATTTTGTTTATTACACACGATGTAGACGAGTCCATCTTCTTAGCAGATTCTGTTTATGTCATGACAGCAAGACCAGGACGATTAAAGAAGAAAATTCCGATTACACTTGAAAGACCAAGAGAGTTCAGTATGAAAAGCACACCAGAATTCGGGCATTATAAAGACGAATTATTATCTCTAATACGGGAAGAAAGTTTGAAATCCATCAAATAAAGACATTGTTCCCTGTTAGTAAACTTATAGAGTATGGCAATTAGATTATGGAGGTCAATTGTATGGAAAAGAAATGGGATCATCTTGTTAAAAATATGCCAAATCGCTTAGCACCAAGTATGGCGAAAGATCATCCAAATCTACCGGTTGTCAAAGAAGAAGGCTGTTATTACTTCGGAGTAGATGGAAAGAAATATCTTGATTTCACTTCTGGAATTGCTGTTACAAATGTTGGACACCGTCACCCAAAAGTGGTTCAAGCAATTAAAGATGCTGCAGACGGTTTGATGCATGGTCCTTCAGGCGTCATTATGTATGAATCTATTTTACGTTTAGCAGATGAGCTTGCCGAAATCATGCCCGGGGATCTTGATTGTTTCTTCTTCGCTAATAGTGGTACAGAAGCCGTTGAAGGTGCGCTTAAACTTGCTAAGTATGTAACAAAACGCCCTTATGTCGTGTCCTTCACAGGTGGTTTTCATGGACGTTCATTAGGAGCATTAAGTGTAACTACATCAAAAAGTAAATACCGTAAATTTATGCAACCATCTGGTCTAACATATCAAGTACCCTACGCAAATGTTAAAGAATGCCCAGCCGATTCCGACCCTGAGGCTTACTCAATCGAGAAATTGGAAAAAGATTTCGCCTCTTTATTTAGCCATCAAGTAACACCTGAAGAAGTAGCTTGTGTAATTTTAGAACCTGTCCTTGGCGAAGGCGGCTATGTCGTTCCACCAAAAGGCTGGTTAAAGAAAGTTCGAGAAATTTGCGATCGTCATCAAATTTTGCTTATCTTTGATGAAGTACAAACTGGATTTGGTCGAACAGGTGAATGGTTTGCAGCGCAAACATTTGATGTGACGCCGGACATTATGGCGATTGCTAAAGGTATTGCATCAGGCCTTCCACTTAGTGCAACGGTTGCGTCTAGTGAACTAATGAAACAATGGCCACTTGGAAGTCATGGTACAACGTTTGGTGGTAATCCAATCGCTTGTTCTGTAGCACTAGCAACATTAGAAGTGATGAAAGAAGAAAATCTTCTTGAAAACACAAAACAAATGGGTAGTTATGCAGTCAAACTGCTTGAGAGTATGAAAGAACGACACAGTGTTATTGGAAGCATCCGTGCGGTAGGTTTAATGATCGGTATTGAGATTATTAATCCAGCAACAGGTGAACCAAATGGTGAAGGATTGTTAAAAATCCTTGATTCAGCGCTTACAAAAGGCGTTTTATTCTATCTATGCGGAAACCATGGAGAAGTCATTAGAATGATCCCTCCATTGGTTGTGACAAAAGAACAAATTGAAGAAGGATTGCAATTACTTGATGAAGCATTAGTTGAGTATGAAGCAACATTGATGAGTCTTGAAGGCGCTTAAGAGTAATAATTAACCAAAAGAGACTGACTCTGTCTGGAGTCAGTCTCTTTTTAAACAATGCAAGAATACTATCTTTACCCCGGCCTAAATCTTCGTTTTGAATTTCATTAACCAAGAAATTAATAAAAATACGGTACCCGCTCCAATTGATGCTGTCCATGGAAATTCAAATGTTGGACCGAAACCACGGATGTAATAATTAGCTGCTAGTATAACCGCGAAACTCCCTCCCCCAAACAAACCTGCTTTGACCATATTCATCTTATCATTCGATTTTTCTTTAAAGAGTGAATGATGGATTAATCCAAAGATTACTTTTACACCTAGAAACACAATACTGGCAAGCAATCCAAAAATAATGAGGGTCGGAATCATATAGACAGTAGTGCTAACTTCTACAAAGGAAGAAAATAATAACAACACTATCCCACGCGCAACTAGAAACCAGCCCACTAAGCTAAAGGCAAGCTGTCCTACAAACTTGACCATGTCACGCTTCTCTTCTTCCGGCAATTGTTCAATGAGTTCATCCGCAAAAATTTGTGGATTTTCACCAAACACTTGATTAGCCGTCTTCCCTTCTTCTTGAGCATCTAATAAATGATCTAACATTTCTATTAATACTTCTTCTGACTGCTTCTCAGACAATGTTAACTTAGTGCGAATGTATAACATCAAATCTGTGTAGGTTTTTTTATTTTCCTCATTCAAGTCTTTTCGTTTTTCATTATTTTGTTCGATTAATTCTTTAACGTTCATGAAGATTCTCTCCTTTCATTAATAAAGCATTAATCGGCACCGATAGTTGTTGCCATTCTGAAGAAATCCTGTCGAGTGCTACGAAACCCTCTTGCGTCAACGAATAATATTTTCGGTTGGGACCAGATTCTGAAGGTTTCATTTCCCCCACTATTAGTGCATGTTTCTGTAAGCGTAATAAGACAGGATAAATGGTTCCTTCACTAACGTCACCTAATCCAAGATCTTGCAGTTTCTTTGAAAGTTCATAGCCATAAACCGGTGCTTTCGAAATTACAGCCAGTACACAACCATCTAATATTCCTTTTAGCAGCTGACTTCTAAGTGACATATTCTATCCTCCTAAACGGTACATGGTAAAACAAGATAGCAACTAAATAATTAACTACCTTGTTTTACAAAGTAGTTAAACTTAGTATAAATTGATTCACGCTTGATGTCAAACATGGATTTAATAAAATCAGAAAACCTAGTTGAAGTAGCACTTGGCTGTTTCAACTAGGTTTTTATTTATTCAACTTTGTTCTTGATTCAGCAAATCTAACATGACTTCATCAACAGGCTCCCATAGTTCAATTTTATTTCCTTCCAAATCTAAAATGTGAGCAAACTTTCCATAACTCTCTTCTATAATTGGTGCAATAATTTCTACACCTTTCGTTTGAAGTTCTCCAACTAATTCAATCAAATCATCAACTCGGAAATTTATCATGAACTGTTTCTGAGAAGGTTCAAAATAGGATGTCTGTTGTGTAAACGGTGCCCACACTGTACTTCCTACTTCTGATGGCTTTGTTGAATTCCAAAGAAATGTTTTACCGTACTCATCTGATTCAATACCTAATTTTTCTCTATACCAATTTCGTAAAGTTACAGGGTTTTCACACTTAAAAAACACTCCACCAATTCCTGTCACACTTGCCAAATAAAATCACTCCATTTCAGATAAGAATGTGAAAAAGCACATCAAGTTAAGTGCACCTGTCACTTTGGTCGAATTAATTTACATTTACTATTTATTTTAAACGTCGAAAACTTCTTAGCCTTACTAAGGGTAAATATAGTAAGAATAACAGATTTCAGTTGTTCCGGAAGGAGTGAATAATAATTGAATATCGATGGATGGTATAAACAAATACAGGCCGGCGATCAAGACGCATTTCGTCACTTGTACAAAGCATATGCAGAATATGCAATTCGAACTGCCTCTGCGATTACACGGAATCGTGAAATGGCCAAGGATGCTGTACAGGAAACCTTCATACGTGTATACCGACAAATAGATAGCTATAATCCAAACCTTCCTTTTGATCCGTGGTTCTACCGAATATTAACTAATGAATGTATGCGATTACTAAAGAAAAACTCATTTTACTCGAAGTTCGAACATCCTGACTTAGAAAATGAACCATCCATTGCAGAAGAATCTTTTGATAGTCTTTCTGATTTATATACTGTAATTCAGTCACTTGATGACGCGCATCGAATCCCACTCATTCTAAAATATTTAAAAGGGTTCACAGAAAAAGAGATTGCCGAAATTCTTGAACTTAATCACAACACAGTAAAGTCAAGATTGTTCAAAGGTAGGCAACGACTTAAAGATCAGCTGTTTCCTACTGAAAGGAGGTTGAATAATAGTGAGTAATCTTGACAAGAGAGCTACTGATGAATTGCATGCGCGAACAGATAAACATCTACAGGTTCTAAAGGATCAAATATGGGAGGAATTAGAACAAGAACTATTTAGTGAAGATCCATTAATAAGAAGTGAGGTGAAAAAATTGAAAAAGAAAAATTATGCAATATCACTTATCATTACTGTTGCTGCTGGATTGCTTATAGCATTGAGTTTGCAAACAGATACAGGTACTGCGTTTGTGAAAGAAATTAAAGAAATCTTTGTTCCCGAAAAACAAATAATACAAAACATAGAGGGCACCGACGAAGAGACTGAAGTTCAGTTAAATGAAGGAAAGGATTCCGAGTATATTATCTACGTCGATGAGACTCGCTACGAACTAACTAATGGTGAAAACTCAGATGTCATTTCTACCATCATCCCACTACCTGAAAAATATCCAGAAGTAACTATGGAAATTAGACAAGTTGCAGATGAAAAACCAGAAGATMTTGTAAATACCATCGAAGCAGCGCTGAAAAAAGACTTTCCTGAGTTAAGAGAAGTTGAAGAAGTAACCGAACCAGTCATAGGATTTAATTTACACGGTGCAGCTGGTAATGAAGCCGATAGTAAAATCGTCAATGCTTACGTGATTAGTAACGGTCAAGAAGGAAGTTTTGTTATCACACAGTACTACTTCTTGGAAGCTGCAGAAGGACACGGTGCTAGGTTCCACCGCATGTTAGAAACCTTTAAAATCGTTAAATAACCTTATTGAGTTTTTTGTCTTATGAATAAATGAGGAAACGCTATACTCAAGCGTTTCCTCATTTTGCTTTTATCCTAATTTCAGTACATGAGTGGTATCAGGTGTATCATGGGTTTCTTCAAATCCATTTGCCCGATAAAAAGCATCTGCTTTTGCAGATTCTGTACGACACGTAATTTTCTTGAAAGTTCCTTTTGCGTGATTTACTAGTTCAGACAGTAATTGTGACCCAACACCTTGTCGGCGTGCATCGCCAAGAGTGTAAAATCTCTTCAGACGGGCTTCGTCTTTATTTTCTGTGTAAGGGTTTTGATTAATTCCGCCGATAGCGATTAATTTTTCAGGACCCTCCCATACACCATAAAGTGCTTCACCATCTTTATTAAACGTATTAGATCCATCCTCATAATCATGTACTAAACGAGTTAAGAAACGGTAACCTTCTTCTTCACTTTCGGTTACCAACTGCGACACGTCGACTTTCTTCAAATCTTCTATTCGTTGAACTTTAAAAGTCATCAGAATTCCTCCTCTTTAGTTAATAAATTAAAAATTCATACTATATACTATTTCGATACATGTACACCTATTCCCTTTATTTTAAGATTAGATATCTACACGTTTTTCGACAAAAAAAGAGAGTGGAAAATTCTCCACTCTTAGTTACATCACACTAAGCTTCCACAATATTTCAACTCATCTACTGACAGTTGATCTGCCTTACCATCTAATATGGATTCAACATCTTGTAGAGTTTGTGACATCGGTACGGCTTTTCCTTGTTGGCCTGTAAAGTCTTCTGCAACAAAAAATGGCTGGGTAAAGTATGCTTCCAGTCGCTCGCCCCGCTGATATGTTCCCAACTCACCTGCCGGAATTTTCTCCAAACCATGCACAGTCATCACTGAACGTAGCTCACGATATCTACGTAGTAGTTTTTGTGCACGTTGTCTTAAATTAAAGTGACGTTGGTCCAAATCTGTCCCTTCAAGAATGGAAGAAGTAGAATATATCGGATGAAGGGCTGGAAATTGCTGGCGTATTGCTAAATCTGCATCCAGATGCCACAGCGTTTCAAGTGGACCATAAGGCATATCTTCATCAACCACTTCGCCAGATAGATCGACAAGTATCGTTGTGATATTTTGCACGCGTTCTGCAACCAATTTTTCTTGTAATTCCAGGAGTTCACCAGTCACAATGTAACTCTTGTCTGTAATGAAAACAACATCACCACTCTGTGATGTTAGGGTTGTGAATGTTTCATCGATTGATGAGGTCACGATATCAGCTAATTCAGTTGTACCTTCGAGTTCGGGATGGTTGATATTTGGAAGTAATAATACAGTTGTGAGGTCACTCTTTTTAAAACGATGCATTAATTCTGCTAAAATAACTACTTGACCCATACCAGGACGAGCCACTAATCCAGTCGTCCCTCCCTTTACTAAAGGTGCAAAGAAATCTAACGTTTTAATCTTCGTTTCAATCATATTCAACTTCTCCCCTCTAAGTATCAATTCGTCTAGTGAACAATTAGCAAGTGATGCGAGTCCAACTAAAGTGCGAACTTCCGCTTTCCCCAAATCAATTTTACCTGTGCATAAATTTGAAACTGTAGCTGGTCGAATGCCTATTGATTTTGCTGCTGTTGTTAAGTTTGGTACTTTCCTTCTAAGTAATGCGACGTTCAATCGAATATCATCCATTTTAAAACCCCTTTCTTACTTTTTATAGTAATTTAAATTACCTTTAAATGCAATAATAATTTCGTTTAAGCGTAATTGTTTTAAATTAAAGAGTAATTCATATCGCTTAAATCTATTTTTTAGAAAATTCCCAAACAAAAAAGCCATCCGCTATTGGATGGCTTTTACTGATTAATGTGCGAATTTTTTTTCGATATTGTACTTCGCTACAAATTTATTAATGATGTATGTTTCGTAAATTTCACGTTCCATTGCATCATCAACATAAAAAATCTTGATTTTAGTTACTTCATCACGATGATCTTTAATTGGCGATACATTATCTTCAAAATGTTTTTTAACACGTTGTCTTACTTTACGCGCTTTTCCGACAAACAAAAGCTCTTCTTCTTTGTTGAAGAACATAATAATTCCGCCTTTGTCACGCGCAATTTGATGAAAATCAATAAAGCCGTAAACTGAAGGAATCTCTGGTTCGTCATTTGAACGATCTTGTACTCTTTGAACAATCGTAATATCTGGTTTTGGCACTTCAATGTTAATCATATTCGATCACGTCCTCACTTCTTTAAAGTGTAATGCTATCACAAATCACATCAAAAATCTATGTTCACGACATACAGTACCACATAGAAAGCTTTAGCCAATCCAATATCGTTTAATCACATTTCCATTGTCTTCAACAAAATCTATATCTGCCACGCCACCATTACTCCGAATGGTTTTATCCGAAGCAGTATTTACAGCGTCACAACACACTAATACCGGATTGATTCTAAGCTTTTTTGTTTCTTCTAAAGCTAATCTTAACATTTTTGTTGCATAGCCTTTTTGACGTTCGGATGGCCGTACACCGTACCCTATATGACCCCCTGCGTTTAATAAATACTCAGTTAATGAATGGCGAATGTTCACGGCACCTAGTATTCGGTATTCCTCATCCACTAGCCAATATGTAGAATCTGGTACCCAATTTTCTCGTAGACCAATTCCTTTTTCGGCATCCAACAACGACTGGACCATGGCTGGAAAATCACTAGGATCTTTTTCAATTACCCAAGGTATCATGGGTTCTTCAGACGCTTTCCACTCTTCGTAGAAGGATAAATAAGCTGGCTGCAAATCAACAGTTGGTTTTATTAATTGAACCATTATATTCACCTCAAGACATTATTTAATACTTTCAATTGCTTGTTTGACGCTCCCAAAAGTGTTGAACGCGGTAAAGTCTATGCCAGCTTGTACAACCGCCATTGATAAATTAGGGCGAATTCCTGTGAACATCACATGGATGCCTAACAATTTTAGTACATTATGGATGGTGAAAATATGTTGAGCAACTTCTGTATCAATTGTTAAAATACCTGAAAAATCGATAATTAAGTGTTCAGTATCAATCAGTGAAATACCTGGAAGAACGTTATTCAATAAATGTTGAATACGAGGATAATCGATGACCCCAATTAATGGTAAAACAGAAATTCCTTGTTGAATAGGTACAATAGGTGCTGATAATTCGTTGATTTCTCGTTGACGTTCCTTCATTAATTCATCGCGGTATGCCTCATATGCAAAGATTGTCTCTATCATACTGACATCCATTAGGTAGCTGACACGGTTATTAATCGCTACAACATTCTCAGTTGTTAAATTATGATCGATAGAAATCTGTGTAATACGTTTGATGAAAGTTAAGCGGTTATCAGCATAAGGTTTTATGATAGCTGAAAGTTGTGAGAGCATAGATGCTTGCTGTTCTCCGTACTTTTTACCCCATTCTATTAATTCTTGTGCAGCATTCTCTTCACTTTCATTGAAAGATTCTGCTAGTAATACTAAAAATTCTGCATTCGCTTTGACGGATTGATTTATAAGTTCTACTGGAAATTCTATTTCTAATTTGTCTAAACTCAATTTCATCATTTCAAGTGAGATTGAATCCGCGTTATTAATTAAATATTGACCTACCTGCTTTATTGAATCCATTCATCCCACGTCCTCATATGTATTCATTAAATCTACTTAAGAAAATATTACTATAGAAATAGTAATAATACATGACTATTCTAAGTTTTTTATTAAATTAGTAAAACCCACTCCAATGAAACAAGAGTGGGTTTTATTTTCGTTATTATGCCTGATGATGTTGGATAGCATCAGTTATGTTTGATTGAGTAATATTCCAATGAGAAGTGTGCCATACTGGTTCCTCATTTGACACTAAAAAGAGTTGCGGTGATTTGTGTTGCACACTTAAGTTACTTTCAATTTCGTTGGAGACTGGACGACTTTCAATAACTTTTACTAAATACAAGTCAAGTTCCGTTTCAATCGATGTAAATTCACGGTATGCAGCTGAACTGACCGGACAAGTTGTACTATGCTTTAAAAGCAAGAATGGTTTGTCTTTTGATTGTTGAAGAACGTTTTCCCATTGTGGAAGTGTAGTAATTTCTGTATATGTAGTCATGTGGAATCATCCTTTCAAAGCTATTTATTCTATTATGTCTAATTTCCGTGTATATCGCCCGTAACTTGTCTTTTAAGATGTCAAGCAAAGTTTATCCGGCTTTATGCTTCATTTAATTGACAACCTCTTACTACGCTACAACCAAGATTTATTCCGCTTTCACCCAATTTCCTCCAAAGAAGCCTCGACGTTAAAACTATCGAGGCTACATCTTATTGTTCAATTAGACTTACGGATACTTTGACATCTAATTTATGACTACCGCCACGGTAGACACCTTGTACTGGACTTACGTCACCATAATCACGTCCTACACCAACGCGGATATGATTTTCTAGAGCTTCCACATTATTGGTAGGATCGAGACCTACCCAGCCAATTCCCGGTACCATCACTTCAACCCAAGCATGGCTAGCCGCGTCCCCTACCAACGCGGAGTTTTCACCTACATATAAGTAACCACTTACATACCTTGCTGGGATGTGTTTAGTTCGTAAAATCCCAAGCATGACGTGTGAAATATCTTGGCAAACGCCTTTTTTCATATCAAACGATTCTAGTGCCTTCGTTGACACGGTAGTAGAAGATCCATCATATGCAAAGCGATTAAATAAATAGCCCATTACATCTATGGCATACTGCACCGGGTTGACCATGACTCCAATTTCGTAGTCTACCTGTTCGATTTGTTCAGGAGTTAAATACGTATATGCCGTATTGCTTAAATAGGCTAAGTAATGACTACTAAATAAATCGGAATGGAAAATGGCGTGCATTTCAGGTGAATAATCAATTCGATGAATCCACGGACTTTTTTGAATGCTCACCACAGAAGTCGCCTTTACTTCTAAATGCTTATGATGATCTGCAATAAAGAATGATTCTACACTGTTTCCCCAAATGTCTACATGTTCTTTCGTAAGAGCTACAGGCGTTATATCAGTACGATAAGAAAGCAAACGCTGACACTCATCCGTGCGTGGTTTTAACCGTATGGAGTTCATACTTTGATCAACCCATGTGTCATAATCGAAAATATTCGTATGTTCAATTTTATATTTCATGGATGATGCTTTTTCCAAATTCAATTGTTCTGGGATGCTAACTATTTGAGTTTGTTCTTGCTTAGCAATCGGTTCAATCAAATAATAGGTTTTAGAGAAAATTTGACCGACTTCATTACATTTATTTTGGAATTGATTTAAAAAAGTGAGCATATCGTCTGAATTTAATTCTTGAATAGATATTTCATCAAAATCGTTCTTAAGATTTTCAAGAGCATAATATAATTCTGAAGAGTAATGGGCAATTTTCGCATTTTCTAAAATATCAACTGCTGCTCGAACATGATTCATATTATAGTGAATCGATCTTGGAAAAGACTCGTCTGTAATTAAAAAAGTTAAGATGGTTTTAGGATCCATTTTCGGACGATTTACTTTTAAATAAGCTTCGTAGCCATTTAACATTCGTAATGCAGCCAACCATGCATAGTAATCGTCACCTTTATACAATAATTGCGTTTCACGTGTTTGTTCACAAACAACATTTAAAATACGGGCTGTCTTTTCTGCTCGCTCGAGCCATTTGCCGATCTTAATCATCCGATATGCTACACTACGAGACATCCCTGACTCAATAATTCCTTGGGCTGTTAACGATGCCATTTTCACTTTTTGCAAAAACCCTCGCAATTGATGGATTGAAAATTGCTCTTGTTCTGCTTGATGTGTATAAAGGTACAAATCATTCCAAACTTCAAAAAGTTCATTTGGTAAGTGGTCACGACTGATTCGTGCATTTTCTCTTGCCACACGTACACAGCTGAAGATAGAATTTTCATTATCTGTTTCAAACGCTAAATAACGAATATATTCTTCATCCTGTGTTTCAGCATTATTTTTCAGTTCCTCTAATTCCTCTTTTGTCGAACATACTTCAAACAAAATATTCCAGTGTTTTCCGTCTAATAGATCTTCACTCGAGGTTTCAACCATTTGTGTTAAATGAACGTCTAAAATGCGTGCGTTTAATTCAGTACGTTCAATATTGCGTGCCATCCAATAGAGTGAATCTGCTACACGACTTAACATTAGCTCATTCCTCCTGCTTTCATAACCCATGTATCTTTACCACCACCACCTTGCGATGAGTTTACGACCAGGGAACCTTTTTTCAGTGCCACACGAGATAGGCCACCAGGAAATACATGTGTTTCTTTTCCTCTCATTACAAAGACACGTAAGTCCACATGACAAGGATAAAACTCTTCCCCTTGATAGGAAGGGGCTCTTGATAATTTGATGGTTGGTTGTGCAATGTATTGATGAGGGTTTTCAAGAATTTTCTCTCGGAAAATCTCAATTTCTTGCGCAGTTGCATGCGGTCCAACAAGCATGTCATAGCCACCCGATGAACCTACGTTTTTGATAACTAATTCGTGTAAACGTTCGAGTACCCATTCCCTTTGACATGTATTATCTAAACGATATGTCGTCACGTTTTCAATAATTGGTTCTTCATTTAAGTAGTAACGAATCATATCTGGTACATATACATACATCGCTTTATCGTCAGCTACGCCATTACCTATGCCGTTTAATATTGCCACATTTCCTAGACGATACGCTTCTAATAATCCATTAACACCTAGTGTAGAATCCTCACGGAAGGCTTGGGGGTCCAAAAAATCATCGTCTATTCTACGATATATGATATCCACCTTTTCAAGTCCACGAATCGTTTTCATATAGACAATGTTATTTGAGACGATTAAGTCACGGCCTTCAACTAGCGGAAGTCCCATTTGTTGTGCTAAAAACACATGATCATAATAAGCGGAATTGTAGATACCTGGAGTAAGTAAAACGGCTCGAGGATTGTCCACTCCTTCTGGTGCATGATCCATGATAGCTTCATGTAAAAAGGTTACTTGATGTTCTAACGTTTGGACAGAATGTTTGGCAAAAAACTCTGGATAAACTTGACGCATTACATAACGGTTTTGATATACATACGAAATACCTGACGGGTTACGCAAATTATCTTCTAGTACTAAGTATTTGCCATTTTCATCTCGAATTAAATCAATTCCAGCGAGAAATATATGATTATTTAATGGGATTTTTATCCCTTGCATTTGCTTGGTGTAATAATAGGGATTGTCTTCTACCAGATTTCGAGGAATGAGGCCGTCTTTAATAATTTGCTGCTCGTGATAAACATCATGCAAGAAGCAATTTAACGCTTCAGAGCGCTGCATCATGCCTTTTTCAATCGTTTCCCAGTCTTCTGGGGGAATGATAATTGGAACAAAATCAAAAGGCATTGTCCGTTCAGCACCTACATTATTATGATAGACCGTAAAGGTTATACCTTGTCTCAAAAAAGATAGTTGGGCTGTTTCATGTTTTTCTTTAAGTTCATCAACAGTAAAGTTTTGAATCATATCATAAAACTTTTGATAATGATCTTTTGGTTTTCCACTTTCTTTTAACATTTCATCAAAAAATGGTTTTACTTTATACGAAATAAACATGTCAACACCCTCTCTATATCTAAAGTAAGAATATTAAGAAAATACTAGTTTAAGTTTATCATATATTTCCTCTTTTCATCACCCTTTCTCCTATTGCATCAAGCTTGCTTTAAAAAAATAATACGTTACCTTTTAGTAACATATTATTTTGAAAGGGAGTGAGGAATTAAAATCATGGTTAACGAAGAAGTTACTCATCTATTTAAAGCTCTATCTCAYCCAATTCGTGTAGATATTCTTGATTTATTAAAAAAAGGGCCTTTATCTACAGGTGAGGTAAGTGAACACTTTGATGTATCAAGATATGCAGTTATGAAGCATTTTAAGATATTGGAAGATGTCCATTTAATCGTTATTAGAAGACAAGGTCGTACACGATTAAACTTCTTGAATATCATCCCGTTACAAGAAATTTATAACCGTTGGGTCAGTAAATATGAATCGAAACTATCAACATCTTTAACTAGCTTAAAAACAAAATTAGAAGCTGGAGGAATATTGAAAAATTCGGCGAACATGATTACTGGTTTGTTATGATGGGTGAAGATGGAAATGGAGTAAATGGCGGAATTATGCCTTCCCCAGATGCTCAACCACGCACTTTCAACACAGTAGAAGTAGACAATGTAGATGACTATTTAGCGAAAATAAGTGAGCACGGCGGCGAAATGGTCGTACCAAAAGCAGCAATCCCAGAAATGGGCTACGTTGCTTATTGTAAAGATCCTGAAGGCCTTATTTTCGGCGTTTTTCATGTTGATGAGAACGCTCAGTAATTAGAAAAGCGAAATGCCACGCTACCTTAACACCGACGTTGGTGACCACTGAATTGAAAATCCGTTTTCGTATGAATCCAAAGGAGAGAATTTAATTGATACAAGCTACTCCTTATTTAACATTTTATGGAACTTAAAGATACATTTTGGGGTGCCAAATACGCGAAATTACAAGATCCCTTTGGCGTCATTTGGGACTTGAATTTCGAAAAATCAAAATCATAAATAATAGGGAAAGGTTATTCTAAATGTAGAATAACCTTTCCCTATTATTTTGTAGATTAAATAATTCAAATATGGATATTTGCTAATCATGTCCTTCTTTAACAGGATAGAATTTGAATACTATTAGGGGTTACGGATGTCCTTCTTTTAGAATCCAGTAATCTTAGTAGGTTTTATTACCAATCTTTTTCAAGAAGCTAAATCTCTTCTCCGCTTCTTTTGTATAAGACCTAAAGTTATTATTAACACAACACATAATATAGGCGCCATATATTCAAGACTTGGCCATGTTCGTTCTATAAAAAGATGACCGTATCGATCAGCTACCATCATTTTCCCCGCTGTATATGCAATAATTCCAGCTCCTACCCATACAAGAATCGGCATCTTGTCCATTAACTTCATAATGAACTGACTTCCAAAGACAATTAATGGAACACTTACCGCAAGTCCGATAATGATTAGGATAATATTTCCTTGTGCAGTTCCTGCAATAGCTAATACATTATCTAAACTCATCACTAAATCTGCGAAAATGATTGTACGGATAGCACCGCTAAGCGTAGTGGAAGAGTGCAAATTCGGATCTTGTTGTGCACTTTTAATTAAATCAAAGGCAATATACAATAGTAACAATCCACCGATAATTTCAACAAAAGGAACTTCCAAAAGATACACAGCTGCAAATGTTAAAACTACACGCAAGCTTAGTGCACCGATTGTGCCTATTAGAACGGCTTTTTTTCGTTTGTCTTCTGATAAATTTCTGCTCGCCAAAGCAATGACCACTGCATTATCGCCGCTTAAGACAATATTGATCAAAATAATTTCAAGCAATAATCCCCAAAAATGTGTATCCACTTTTTCATCTTCTCTCTTACTGAACTTTAAAACCACTTTCTATTTTACGCTTCCTAAAGATTCTTTCAACAAACTAGTATTGAACTCATCAATTTGAAATAAATAATTTCTCTTAGCATGTTAAAATCCTTATAAAAAAAGTCTAAAAAGCGATGTATTATTACATCTTTTCTTAGACTTTTGTTGTATTTATTTTTCGTATTCCCCTATTATCTCCACTGCTTTTTCTGTAATTGACGTATCGATTGCTTCGTCAAATTTGAATTCTCCACGAATGGCTCCATTTTTCTTATACATTTCATATTGGTCACGTATATCACCGATGAACATTTTGCCATTTGGATCAAGACCTGTCACAAAAACATCTTCCCACACTGCCGCATCTTTTAATGCCGTGTATTCAGTCATAATATCAATAATTTCGTCTTTACCTTCGCCCTTAATGAAAGCATCATTGTAATCACGGACACCTTTTAAATAAGCAGCCATAAAGCGCAAGGATACATCTTGTTCATCGTTCATAAATTGTGGAGAGCCAAGTACCATGGCAATTTGTGCTTCTGGTGCAAAGTCTGTTGCATCACCTAAGCGTGCGTGAATACCTTGTGCAACTCCTTGAGTAATGAGAGGTTCAATATTTAATGCCGCATCAATCGAGCCGTTCTCTATAGCAGCTAACATTGTTCCAAAGTCAGGCATGAGCACAAATTCAACCTCGTCTTTTGCAAGACCTGCATGTTCGAGCATTAGTTGGTAGATGTAATCATCAACGCCATGCTCTCCTGACACAGCAATTTTTTTCCCTTTTAAATCACTATAGTCTTTAATTTCGTCTTGTTTGTCAGCACCAATTACAAAAGTAAAGTACGAACGTCCTTTGGCATTGTGTCCTTTATCTGCAATGATTTTTACGTCAATTCCTTGGGCAATTGCATTAAAGAACGCAGCTGATGAAATACCTCCAGCAATATCAACTTCTCCCGAAGCGAGTGCAGGCAACATATCGTCACTATTCGCAAATGTCACAAACTCAACTTCAATATTGTAATCATCAAAATACCCTTTTTCGTTAGCTATATAAAAACCTGCTCCGGAAGCTGAACCATCCTCCGCGATCACAACTTTTGTTTTCTCAGTTAATGGCGCTAAATCACCAGATGGATTATCTTTGCTTACGTCGTCGTTGACTTGAACAGACTCTTTTTCCGAACAACCCCCAACCAATAAAATTAATACTCCTAATATCCCTAACCACTTTTTCATCTATACACTCCCTTCACAATCTGGACCCTTGCACTTCTACCTGTAAATGACGCCAAATTTCTAAAAATTTTGTAGCCATTTCAGGATTTGATCGAATTTCTTCTAATTTTCTTGGTCGAGGTAATTCTATTTTCATTTCACTAAGAATTTTGCCTGGTTGAGCACTCATGAGTAACACGCGATCACTTAAATACAATGCTTCATCAATGCTATGCGTGATAAATAACACTGTTTTTTTCGTCTCAGACCAAATTGATAATAATTCTTCTTGTAAAATGTATTTATTTTGTTCATCTAAAGCTCCGAACGGTTCATCCATTAATAGAATCTCAGAATCATTTGCAAATGCTCGGGCAATACTAACCCTTTGCTTCATTCCACCTGAAAGTTCTTTTGGGTACATTTGCGCAAACTTTGAAAGACCCACTTTATTTAAAAAATAAGTAGTACGTTCTTTAACAAGCGCTTTAGGTAAATGGCGCATTGAAAGCCCGAACGCTACATTCTCTTCGACCGTTAACCAAGGTAGAATACCTCGTTCTTGAAAAACCATGGATTGATTGGGACGATTTTGGTCACTTTTTTGAATTGTAAAGTCACCTGAACTTTGATTTTCAAGTCCAGCTAGTATCCGAAGTAATGTCGTTTTCCCACACCCGCTTGGTCCAACCAGACAAACAAATTCTCCATCTTTGATATCTAGAGATATATTTTCGAGCGCGGTGACACTATTTTCTTTTTTATAAAACACTTTCGTCAGTTGCTGAATTGAAATTTTGGGCTTAGATCCCATATCGTCACCTCCAAGGTATTAGCTTTCGTTGCAACCAACGCAACAACAATGAAAAGACATAGCCAAAGAAAGAAATGAGAATCAATCCAACAAACATTTCCTTTAATAAAAAAGCACTATAGGACGTCCATATTAAGTAACCTATCCCCGATCTTGCCCCCATCATTTCAGCTGCTACGATTGTAAGTAATGCTATTGCCTGCCCCATTTGGATTCCTTCTAACATGAAAGGCAGTGAGCCAGGTAAAGCAATTTTCATAAAGAAATCTTTCCGATTTGCCCCATAATTTTTCGCTACATCTAAATAAATAGAATCAATTGAAATAACACCTGCGACCGTATTAATGACAACAGGAAAAAAAACACTTCCCGCAATGGTGACAACCTTCGACACTTCTCCAATTCCAAAGATGATTAATATTATTGGCAGTAACGCAAGTGTAGGAATGGGCATTAACGCCATGATAAGAGGAGAAATAAAGTGGCGAACCGGTGCATATAAGCCCATGCACAGACCAATGATGATACCAGGAATTACACCTAGTAAAAATCCAACTAAAATTCGAAACAACGAAATGTTGATGTGCTGAAATAACTCACCAGTTGTGAGCAACTCAATAAATGTAGAGACAATAGCAGTGGGTGGAGGGAAAAACCGAGCATCAATAAGCCCACTTTGAGATAAAAATTGCCAAATAAGCAGGAGGCATAGCGGTGAAAAAATGGTCAGCCATGTCTTCAATCGCTGTTGCATTTGTTGCTTACGCCATTCTTGCTGTTCCGTTTCTATTGGATTTTTTAACTCCGTCATTTTTCACCACCTCTTCATCCAAATAATATGTAGGTATATACAGATATGTGCTAGAATCGCTTAGTTAAATTGATGGTCTGTTGAGGTTTTGACACCTGTTGTGAGGCGTTTGCGACGTTATTCCCGTTCATATTGGATTTATTCCCATTCAGTTACTGTTTATTCCCGTTGACGAGGTGTTTATTCCCATTCACGCTGCAGTAATTCCCGTTCGCCCAATTTATTCCAAAATAAAAGACCCAGAAAAATCTCTGGGCCTCGACTTTCTTCTTATTCAACTTATTTAAGCGAGTGGACTTTGGCGCTGGTTTTTAAAAGCTGAGTAGACTGTGATTCTTCGGTTTGGCCGTTGACTTGGGTTTTAGATCTTTTCGGTCTCGTCCAGTTGTGATGAATCTCCGCGGATTTTGCATCCAATGGTTGTTTCTTACTCATTACCTTTCACCTCTTTTTTTAAGAATGAAAAGAAGAAATCTTATTTAGTATGAGTAAAATCCATTGACCTATGCTTTTAATTCAATATCGTGCACTGATTGTGCAAATTAAACAATCTGACATTAATTAATGTTTACTCATCCAACTTATTTATTTGCTTCAAAATCAATGCATTAAAGGCAATTTCAAAGCTTTCATTATCTTCCTTCCGCCTCTTCTTCGGCCCTTTCATCCGTCCTCCTGCTTGTCRAATTTTTTTTGCAATATGACGACTATGTAAAAGTTGGTCTATATTTTCATTGGTATACTCTCGCCCATTTTGATCCATAACGAGACCTCGTTTAGCTAATACCATAGCTGCTAAACCATAATCCTGTGTAATCACAATATCGCCTGGTTTAACTCGATTGATGAGTTCAAAATCAACCGCATCCATGCCTTTTGAAACCATAATAGTCTTTGCACCTTCACGTTGCATATTGTGTGCAGTATCGCAAAATAACGTTACAGGCAGTTCATATTGTTTTGCAAATTGAATGGTTAAATCTACAACTGGACAACCATCTGCGTCGACTAAAATGTTTATCATAAGGTCTCTCCTTCATCATACAAAGTTTTATTATTTTTATGATTAGCTGTTATCTTCTATCTCATTACTCTTGTCTGACATGAAAAAAATTTTTTACTTGTATCTCACGTAACGTTAGGTATTATGATATTGGTAAGGATTGGAAACGAGGGATTCTGGTCAACTTGCAAAAGAAAGTCAACTAACCGTTCATAGCACCTTTGATTTAGCTCAAAATTTTCGGGTTAAGCACAAAGAGTACATTGGTAAGATCGGTATGTATCAGTTTGATGATTCGATTGGTCCTGTTATTAAACAAGCCATCGAATATTACATGTCGCGGAGGTCATCATGAAATCAAGTTTATTGGAATCGAAATCATTGTCTTTATGACGCTTCCCTATTTCATCTGGAACTATGGACGAAACTATACAAATTTACTGCAGTGTACTTATTATCCATGATATTTAAAAAACCACTTGCGCTTTATTTTGCAGTAGACTTTGTTTATTTACAAGGATTCCCCCGTGAAATAGTAAGCATCTTTATTGGATAAAAGAAAATATAAAGTGGTTTCAACTTATTACTGCGCTCTTTGTAGTTCCAGGATTTGTCATGAGGCAATTTTAATTATGCCCCATGGTGTAGATGCCTTTATGCATCTTATTCTTTTGCGAAAAGCTTTAGGATTAATTTTCGGGATACTTATTTTTGTTGGGTATCTATTTTCATGGAATAAGGTCACCGCTTATGCAAACACATGATATTGCCTGGCCTAATAAAGATTCCAATCATCCAAATGCTGGGCTTGAAGAGGCACATTAAGTTGTTTCATTTCACAACTTTGCTCTCGCTCATACCTAGTACATCAAACTAAAAAGCGGTACACTGAATTAAATGAAATTTTGATGCGTGGAGGTTCGTGAATGCATTTTTTCTTGAAAGTAGGACTCAGTCTGGTCCGTATGAAAAATTTATCACTATTAATTGCTACACTTATTTTCATTACTTTTTGTACGGTGACAATTTATTTATTGGAGCCGGAAACATTTGAAAGTTTATTAACATCATTTTACTTTGTCATGACAACTTTTTCTACAGTCGGATATGGAGATTATTCGCCTGCTACAGGAGCCGGAAGACTTTTCACAGTCCTTATGTATCTTCTAGGGATTGGGTTACTTGGTGTTGTTATTGGTAAGATAGTAGATTCGTTTTCTATATTTAGAAAACGGAAGGAGGAAGGCAAGTTGGCGTTTACACATGAAAACCATATTATCATTGTTGGTTGGGGAAAGAAAACAGAAACCGCTGTAGAAGAAATCTTGTCTTCAGATTCATTTAGTGAAATTGTCATTATTGACACTTTACCAACTTCACCGATAGATGTTGCCATCGATCGTGTGCACTATGTCCAAGGTGATGCTTCAGAAGAAGAAACATTTACTCGAGCGAATATTAAAAAATCTAAATCCGTTATTATTTTCGCAGACGATACGATTCAAGTGCCTTCCTTGAGAGATGCTAAAACGTTGACGATTGCAATAACAGTTGAACGATTAGCTCCTCATGTTCACACCACTGTGGAACTTATGACAAAGAAACAAATCGCTAATTTTTCTCATGTAAAAGTTGATGAATTTATTTTATCTCAGGAAACGACTTCTCTTCTTGCGGTTCGTTCAGCAATGCATCAAAATGTGAGTACCATCGTTACACAGTTGATTAGTCGAAGTATCGGCGAAGATCTGTTTGAAGTAAAAAAAGATTCTAATTGGCAAACTTATGGGGACGCTTTCCATGATTTATTGKAAAAAGGAGCGACTCTAATTGCAGATCGTCAACAAATGGATATTAATAGACGATTGAATGAGGCTATCCCTCCAGATGCAGTGTTGTATGTGATTTGTAACGAAGAGACGCATCGCAAGTTGAGTTTTAATTAATTACACTTAATCTATTAATCATTTAAATAAGGGGGTATTTTTCATTAAATTGATGATACATAGATAGAAGCTGTTTCGTGAGTAGACAAACTATGCTCATGGTTCAGCTTCTTTCCTATTCACATCGAAAAAGCTTGGTTGGCCTTGCCTTATGTAATTTCTTCAGATTAACTATGTGGTAGTCCGGATTTACAGTTTCTAAAAGATTTAAATCCCTTTGTTTTGAAAGGTATTTGCACGGGCAGATTGACTTCATAAGATAAGGCATCATTGCTACTTCAATAAATGGTGCACTTTAAAACTTGATGAATCCCTCCTCACCTTGTTGTGATTCACATAACTGAGGTCTTTTGAAATATTCCTATCATCGTTCTTTATGAATCAAGGAGATGTAGCAAATGCACTCAAAGTTAAGATTTCCGCTCCTATTAATCACACTAGTTGGTTTCGCCTCAATTACACTTTTAATAAAAGGGAACGATATTGTGTATTTCGACAAAGTCATTATCTCTTTTATTCAAAGTTTTGAAACCCCATTTTTAACGTCAACTATGAAGTTTTTCTCTTTTATAGGGTCAGAATCATCAATTAACTTTATCGTTATTATTAGCATAATCGTCCTTTACTTCCTCTTTCATTATCTATCCGAGCTCCTGCTCTTTATTTTGGTATTAATGGGTTCCCACTATCTTTTTCGATTGTTAAAAGAAATCTTTCATCGAGCTCGCCCTGATTTGCACCGTCTTATCGAGATTGGTGGATACAGTTTTCCAAGTGGTCATGCGACGAATGCCATTACTGTATATGGAATTCTTTCGTTCCTGTTATGGCGTCATATTCCCACTCGGTGGGGTCGCAGTCTATTAGTAATATTTAGTATTTTCATGATTTTAACGATTGGATTTAGCCGTATTTACTTAGGCGTTCATTACCCTAGTGATGTAATTGCTGGCTATTTTGCTGGTGCCTTTTGGCTGATAACCTCGATTTGGTGTTTTCAGTTCCTCAAAGAAAAAATTCACGAAAGAACACACACGAAATATCCCTATATTTAAACTAATTTCACTTGAAAAATGGTGAAGGATAGCGTAATTCTCCAATCGTTTGTTGAAGCTCTCCTTCTATTAATTCACAAACCATGAAAACATCKTCAGGCACTTTAAATTGAGTTAATTCTATACCATGCTGTCTAGCTGACTGAAAACCAAACTTCGGATAATAATTTGGATGCCCAATTAGTAATACAAGGCCATGACCGAGATTTGTTGCTCTTTTTAAGCCTTCCTCAATTAAGTTGCTGCCAATCCCTCTCTGTTGAAGAGTAGGGTTCACAGCTACCGGAGCTAGAACCAGAACTTCTGTCTCCGCATCTTCTCGAATAATCTTAGCCTTACTAAATAAGATATGACCCACTATTTCTCCTTGTTCTTCAGCCACTAGTGATAATGCTGGTATAAAACCATCTGAGAAGCGTATGCTCTCTACCAATTTAGCCTCATCATCTCGATTTTCAAACGCTGAGAAATTGAGATTGAATACTTGTTTATAATCATTTTTAGTTTCAGTTCGAATTAGCATATTTTCCACCTTTTTTCTCAATACTTCTTACATAAGTTATGTGTTATAAGTTCTAGCTCTTACTGCATAATTCCTCTTTCCCTTATGATTTTCCCATTAAGTTTACACATCGAATCTAATTTTATATAGGCATAATTTTTGACTATCGAAAACAAGAAGGCATAAAGTGACACTATGCTTTTTCATGTTTAAGCATGAATTAGTACAATACTTTATAAATTCTGGAGGTTATGACATATGGTAAATAAAAAATATGAACCACTACTTGAAACATTTGAATTACCTAACGGCACGGTACTTAAGAATCGTGTTGTTATGGCACCCATGACGAACTTCTCTTCTAATGCAGATGGCACGGTTTCAGATGCGGAAGTTTCCTATTATGTACGCCGTTCAAAAGGGGTCAGTATGGTAATTACTGCTTGCACATACGTCACCGCAAATGGACAAGGTTTTCCAGGTGAATTCGGCGCACATACTGATGAGATGATTCCTAGTCTACGTCATTTAGCATCCTCTATTAAAGAAGCAGGAGCAAAAGCTATTTTGCAAATCTTCCATGGTGGTCGTCAAGTACCAGCGGATATCGTGAATGGGGACGTAGTAAGCGCCAGTAATATTCCAGACGAAGCGGAAGGTAAACCGGTACCTCGTGCGCTTACAGAAGCAGAAGTTGAATCCATTATCCGTGACTTTGGGGAAGCAACTCGCCGTGCGATTGAAGCTGGTTACGATGGTGTCGAAATTCATGGTGCCAACACTTATTTAATACAACAATTCTTCTCCCCACATTCCAATCGGAGAACGGATCGATTTGGCGGGTCATTAGAAAAACGGCTTACTTTCCCGTTAGCTATTGTAGATGAAGTACAACGAGTAGTGAAAGAAAATGCAAAAGCACCATTTATCCTTGGCTATCGCTTCTCACCAGAAGAACCAGAAACTCCAGGTATTACAATGTCTGATACGTTAGTATTAATTGATGAATTGGCGAATAAAAACTTAGATTATCTCCATGTTTCACTAATGGATTTCTGGTCAACTCCAAGACGTGGAGTTGATGATGCTCGTTCTCGCATTGAAATCATTCAGGAAGCTGTCGGTGATCGTGTTCCAGTCATCGGAGTTGGTTCGATTTATTCTGCAGAAGATGCAAGAAAAGCCTTAACTTCAGGTATTCCATTGATTAGTCTTGGTCGTGAATTATTAATTGATCCTGATTGGGTACAGAAAATTGAACAAGGTCGCGAAGAAGAAATCGTGACAAAGCTAAATCTTGATAAGCAACAAGAGTTAGACATGCCAACCCCTCTTTGGCAGGCCATAGTAAATGCTCCTGGCTGGGTTCCTGGCGTATAAAATGAAAAAGATTGAAACGAGACAGTCTCGTTTCAATCTTTTTATTTATATTTTATAGCAAACAATCTAACGTCTTCGGATGTTGAACCAAATTTAATATTCCCTTCTTCTGCCATTCCTAATTTAAGCAGTAGGTTTATGGATTTTTCATTATCTAGTGAAGTAAACCCTGCAATACGATTAAACCCTAATACTTCATGTCCAAACGTTAATGTCGCGCGCGCTGCTTCATATGCATAGCCTTTTCCCCAAAACTCTGAAAGAATTGCAAACCCCAGATCCACATCTTTTAAGAAATCTCGTTGAATTAGACCACATATTCCAATTGGGATCTTACTTTCTTTTAGTTCGACTAAGTACAAACCAAAACCTTCTTCTTCATACATGGCCATCGGTCCGTCTACAATATATTTTCTAGCTTCTTCTACTGTCCGAATACCTCGATCTCCAATATATTTAATCCAATCAGGTTCATTTAAAAGCTCTAGCATAAACTGTGCGTCTTCAGTCTTCATATATCGAATACGAAGACGATCTGTTTCTATAATTTCCATTTAAATCACCTCTAAATTTTCCGATACTTTTTAAGAGCCACAATGTTAAGAGCTATAAATACAGTGGCAAAACCAATAAGCACAAGTAAGTCTGTAAGTATTTCACTTAACCCGGTTCCTTTATACATAATGCTTTTTAATGCATTTGCCCCATACGAAATGGGCATGACCTTAGAGAAAATTTGCAACCACTCTGGCATTCCTGCAATCGGAATAATTCCTGTGAAGAACACTTGAGGGACAATTACTAAAGGGATAAATTGTATCATTTGAAATTCTGATGCCGCAAAGGATGAAAGTAAAATACCCAAACTTAGAGCTACGAGCGCAATTAATACATTTGTAACGAGTACATGCCAAATGGAGCCAACCAATACCATATCTAAAACACTTACAGCGTAAACAACAACGATGATTGTTTGAATGATAGCAAACAACCCATACCCTATTAGATAGCCTACGACAATTTCCCATCTTCGTATAGGGGTTGACAATAGCCTTTCGAGTGTTCCTGTCATGCGTTCACGTAACAACCCAATCCCTGAAATTAAAAACACAAAGAAAAACACAAAAAAACCAACCAATATTGGACTTAACACGTCAAAGAAAGACGTATGTTCGCTTCCATATATATAATTTGTTTTAAATCCGCTCTCCACTAATTCAGAAGGACCACTACCCATGGCTTGTTGAATTTTTGCCTGTAGCAAATTCGATCGAGATGGATCCGTATTTTCTACCGTTAATCTCAATGTTTCGCCTTCGGAAACAAGGTAGCCATCTAATTCATTTTCAATAATGGTGTCCTCTATATCACTAGTTTCTTGAAAAGAGACAACATCAATTTCAAGTTTTTCTAGTCGCTCAACCATTTCACTGGACAGACCTTCAATACCTATTTTAGAAGGCACTCCATTACTAGTAAATAGAAAATGCATAAGCGTCAAAATCAGGAGAGGCGCAATGAACAACAAGGCAAGTGTTCGTTTGTCGCGTACAAGCTGCAAAACAATCCGCTTAACTAATGCTCTGATGCGCATGAGCTTCCCCTCCCGCTTTTAAGAAAACCTCTTCTAAGGTAGTCACTTGATAGTCATCTTTCAGTTTTTGAGGAGAGCCAGTTGTAATCACACGACCTTCTCTTATCATCACAAGGTCATCACATTTTTCTGCTTCGTCCATAACGTGAGTTGTCACAATAATGGTCTTTTGTTCTTCATTCTTCAATCTAGTAAGCTCTTGCCAAATTGATTTCCTAAGCTCAGGATCAATCCCAACGGTCGGTTCGTCAAGAATTAACAAGGGTGGATTTTGAATAAGGGCTACCGCTAGTGACAACCGACGTTTCATACCACCCGAATAAGTGGCAACTCTTTTCTTTATTGCACTTTCTAATTGAACAAGGTTAACGACATACGAGATTCGTTCTTGCTGTTCCTTTTTACTCATCAAAAACATCGAAGCAAAGAATGTTAAATTTTCATAACCTGTTAAGTCTTGATATAGTGCATCCGATTGTGCCATATACCCAATCTGCTTCAGCAAACGTAGATCCGGCACTTGTTTTTGCAAAACTTCCACATTCCCAGCAGATGGGTGATCCATTCCCATAACGATTTTAATAATAGTTGTTTTGCCAGATCCAGAAGGTCCAATAAGTCCGACGATTTGACCTTGCTGTGCTGAAAATTGTACATCCCAAAGGATTTGGTGTTTCCCGTAAGATTTGCTTACATTATTGACATGTAAAACTGACATTCACTCGCACCTCTCCTTTTATTCCCCCACTTTTACAATCAAATCAGAATCATTATTTTTAGGTGAGTTCACTTTGTCAGACACTTCGTACGCTTCTAGTAAACCGTTTTCTAAAGGAATTAAAAATGGTTTTAAGTCATCAATAGTTTTTACTGCAGGATTCAACCACTTTTGTTCATCTGCTTGTTTAAGAATAACTGGCATCCGATCGTGAATGGTCGACATTAAATCATTTGGTTCGGTAGTCAGGATGGTGCATGTATGAACAAGCTCTCCACTTGGAGACTTCCAAGATTCCCATAGACCAGCCATTGCAAAAAGTTCATTATTCTTCATTTTAATGCGCATCGGAACTTTCTGATCTTCCGTTCGCTTCCATTCATAAAATGAATCGGCAACGATTAGGCAACGTTTCTTCTTAAAAGCTTCACGAAAACTTGGTTTCTCATGGACGGTTTCTGCTCTTGCATTTATCATTTTAAAGCCTACTTTTGAATCTTTAGCCCACGATGGCACTAGTCCCCACTTCAAATAGCCTAAACGGTTTTTCACTCCATCATTTATAACCGAGAGGACCATTTGAGAAGGTGCGATATTGTAGCTTTCTTCATACTCATCTTCTTCAAAAGTAGCTTCACCAAATCGTTCTTCAATTTCTCGAAAATCTGCGAACAAGCTATAACGTCCACACATATTCAACCCTCCACTCTTCTCTAAAGAACTAATTCGCTATATTTGACAGATTTCCTTTACCTAGCACATGGAATTCAACATGCATCTATTAATATTCGGATTTTGTACAACCTGTAGCGGCATTCCATCAACCTGGGATGCTACTTCGTCAACCTGGAGCGACACTAACCTAGAGCAGCACACATTTACCCCAAACAGAACAAACTTATCTAAAAATAGCCGCCCCTCTATTATAAGAAGGACGGCCAGGATAAATTCCGATTATTGATTAATATATAGGTCAAAAATATCTTTGAAATCTTTTTTTGCATATTTTGAACGATTTTCATGCATCCAATCATGAGCGAATCGAGTTATATCTTCGAATGATTGAGCTGGCGTTACTTCGTTGTTACCATTACGACCTATTGATTGCGACGCATACGATAAGCTATTCTCAGCAATCGCATATTTTTTCTCATTTTCTTTCACTTCAACAGAAATCGCAAATAATACTTTATATAAGTCCTTAATTTCAGCTAAAAATCGTTTGTGAATATCAACAGTTAGTGGCATATTACCCATGGTAAACTTAATCTCAACATCTAAGTCGATGGTTCCTGCCGTTTCAAGTGCAACATTCGTGATCGGGTAATAGGCATATTCATAACGTTTAAGTATGCGTTTCTTACTTATCGCATTTGCTCCATCTACATGAATTAAAGCTTTGTTTGTAAAGCAATATTCATCGGCTTTAGTTTTAATCAGGAAGAAGATTTCTTCACCCGATTCATGCATGACAAAATCGTCGGACTCCGTTTTATCAAAATCTGCTTTTGGAACAACAATGCCAATATCGGATAGACCCAGTGCATCTGCTGCTAACTTTTTAAACATCTGTTTTCCTCCTTAAAATTCAAGCTCCACTATAGGTACGATAAAACAAACGAAAAGTTTCGCATTTTTCGAATATGTGGATAATTATGTGGATAACTTAAGCATTTCCATTGCTTAAGTTCATTATCCATTTATAATAAAAGACGATTAGGACTACAAATCCACTTAATGCTAAATACATATGGGCATTGCCTAAATAGAATGCTGCAATACCTAGAATAAAGGAACCTGCTGCAATTCCGGTATCATAGAGTGTGAAGAAGGTAGCTGTCGCATAAGCGCTTCTATGTTTAGGTGAAGCTTGAATGGCCAGAGTTTGGAAACATGGTAAAAGTGTACCGTACCCTACACCAATTAATCCGCCAGCGACTAATAACATCGGTGCAGAAGTTGTTACACTAAGCACAAACAAACCTATCGCAAAAACGAGGATCGCCGGTATAATTACGACATTTGGTCCCTTTTCATCAAATAATCTTCCGGTAAATGGACGTGAAATGAGCATAGCAACTGCAAATACAAGGAAAAAGTAACTCGCCGTTTCAATCAATCCTAATGATTGTGCGTAAATTGAAATGAAAGACATAATGCTTGCATAGGAAAATGAAATGAATAAACCAACAGTTGAAATAGCGAGGGATTTTCTTTCAAATAAATCCGACCAAGTTAATTTCTTTTTAATTCTAGGTGGAATAACCGCAATAGTATTTTTCACTAACAAACTACACAGCCATCCTATAACCATAAACCCACCGAATATATTGAAAATATTATGATACGAAATAAATGGCTGAAGAGTTAGTGCAAGAAATGGACCAACTACCATAGCCAAGTTCATCGACATTCCAAAATAACCGAGTCCAGCTCCTCTTCTTTCTGGGGGAACAATAACAGCGGCAATAGACAATGTCACTGTAGTAGCGATACTAAATGAAATACCGTGGATAAACCGTAAAATGAGCAACACGGTGATGTCTTCCGTTAATGTGTATAAAAATGTGGATAACGCAAACGCTAGCATACTCGTAACTAACATTCTTTTTTTACCCAGTTTCTCTATGATGATTCCAGAGAATGGGCGAACTAGAATGACTGATAATAGAAAAATGGTCGTGACGAGTCCAGCTTGACCCAACGTACCACCAGGCAAATCCAACACATAAATCGGCATCAATGTTAACAACCCATAAAACACGGTAAAAATGAAAAAGTTACTCACAGAAATGTTAATAAAATTTTTGGTCCAAATAGGCTTGTTATTAGACATGTTGTTCACTGCCTATCCCTATTTTCTTGAGTAATTTAGTTAATTGATTCATTTCGTCTAGAGATAAAGATAGCAGTAATTGTTGTTCGACTTCAGCAATTCTCTCTTCGATTTTGGGAATTAAGCTTTGCGCTTCTTCTGTCAGCTGGACGATTCGTTCTCTCTTATCTTTGCCTTCGTTACGAGTAATAAGTTTTCGATGTTCCAACTTTACTAATGTTCTCGTCACAGTAGGTGCCTCGACATTTAGATATTGCCAAATCTCGGTCTGTGTCATAGCTCCGAATTTTTTTAGACTATACAAAATTGACCACTGTGCACTATATAATTCATATTCTTTTAAGGCTTCGTTAACTTCTTTAATCGACAACCGAGCTTTCTGATGTAATTCGTGAAATACTAGTTTGTTCATTTCCATCTCTTCTTTCGTTATTTACCTAGGTAAATAATATTCTTTCACTAGTATACGGCTAATTGAAAAAAGAGTACAGAAAAAAACCTGCAATTCGCAGGTTTTTGAGAATATGAAACTCTTTTATTTTAATGTACCTGTACTCAAAACTTCCGTTTCTGCAACAATTTCAAACTCTGCTTTAGCCAATAATTGATCGGTCAAATCACTTGGCCAATCTCCTTTGTATTGCATACGATAAGATTCAAAAAGCCCCACAGGATCTATCGATAATTCCTGACATTTTTGGAGGAATCCTCGAACATCGTCTTCGATTTTTTTACTTATCTCTTTTTCAAGAGAAGCCAATTCAGTTTTATTGGCCAAATCTTTTTCGCCGTCATATTCGCTTAATGTTCCTTCAAATTCCAGAGAAATCTTTATCTTAGGCGATGCTAAATCATGATTGGACTTAATTTTAGCTTTGGATCTTATAAATTCCAAAACCACTTTTTCCTTATCAGAAGAATCTTTATCAAGCGTAACGGCTAAAACTGATAAATTATTTCGTCCACGCAGTATCTGTATGCTCTTCCCTTCTTGTTGGGTAAAGACATAACTCAAATCTCCATCTTTGAATGCAGCAATYCCCTCAATATTGATTAATCCATTTTTTAATTCAACATATGGTGTTATTGCGTCCAATAGTGGATTGGTTTGATCGTAAACAAATTCATGAACCGTTGTGAATGGACTGAAGTATGTGTACATTCTGGGTTGGAATAGATTGTTGATGTATACGCTAGTATTCTGTTTATCCGGATACTCGCTTGTCAGTAGTTCTTCAGCCGAGCCTTTTACAACTGCCACAAATGTGTTTGATCTCACTTCAGTATCCTTATATAAATATTCCACTACTTCTTTCATTTTTCCTGTTTTTGCGAATTCTTCACTGAACATGACGACTCGTAGCTGCCTTAATGTAACGGTTTTATCCGCTTGTGCTGAAATTTCAACTATCCCTTTATGAATCATATCTGTTTCGATTGAAAAAACTTGTGTATGTTTGATGGCTTCAGCGGCAGGCTGAGGCATAATGGCGATCATTTTCATTGTGTCATCGTCAACATAATCGACAGCAATGACACTAATCATCCCCAATTTTTCCAAAGAAGGTTGATTCATTTGTTGTGTACATCCACAAAGTACAATAATAGAAGAAATCCCAAGGATAATCACTTTCATTTTCATTTGATCACCTCTATTTTCTTCTTTCTTAAGAAATGAATGAAACATAAAATAATAGGCCATAAAATTACCCCATAACTGACATAAAAAACGTTCTCATATAATGTGGTTTCAAATACTTTAGAAACAGGAAGATTGAGGACGATAAAAGCAAATACAGCCATGCCATAAATATGATACTGACTATTTTTATCACGTACAGAGTCTATCCCTTTCTTCGCCATCCATAAATAACCTCCAGCTGTGGTTAAAATTAAAAACACCCAAATGGTTATACCGAGCGTATCGATTCGCTCTACAAAGGAGAGATCTACTGCTTGAAACAATTTAAGGACTGGATAAAACAAATGTTTAAGTTGCCATTCTGAAAAGTACATGACTCCAACAATTGCTGTGCACAAATAAAAAAAGACTGTCAACCAAATGCCCAATGATGCATGCTTGAATGCTTTTTGTGGATGAATAATATATGGGAAGAAAACCATAAGAATTTCATATCCGGCCATTGAGTTATACCCTTTTTTTGTGGCGTCCCAAAATTCCGAAGCTGTGAAATTAAAGAGAGGTAATAGGTGGCTGATTTCACCTTGCGCGATGCCCCATCTTAAAAAATAGATGAGCCACCCCGTTAAAAAAAAAGTTAGGATGCAGAATCTGGCAATTGACTTGATCCCACCTTTTACAATAAATACTGCTAACAGTATAATCAAAATTAAATGACCTATCCTCGTCCGATCCTGGAGCGCCGAAATTTGAACAAGGTCCAGATAGGTATTAATAACTGCAGCGAATAGCACAATCGCGTAGATAATTAATAAACTATTTAACAATTTCCCAATCCATTTCCCAAACAATTTCTCGTGAATATCAAACAAATCATCGTCTTTATATTGTAAGGCAATCCAAACCATCGGAATGAGTGTAATATTTGCAATTATGCCAAAAAGTATGGGGAACCACCATTGACTATATCCGACAGGACTTAAAGTGTTATTCAATGATAATAAGGCCATGCCAATCATTATATTCTGAACCAGAAAAACCACATGATAACCATTTAACACTTTCTTTTTAGTTACATCCACTTTCGATCACCCCCCTACTTGGAATCCTTTTTCACTTGTTTTGCTCTAGACAGACCTTTCCTCTTTTGAATAAATGCTAGTGGAAAACGAATAACACTGTCTTTTAAGTCCGACCATGATCTTGGAATGACTGGTGTCATATAAGGTGTACCTAATGATGTTAAATTCAATAGATGATTAAATAACCAAGCTAAAGCAAGCATTTGACCAAGCAATCCAAATAATCCAGCTGCAAGGATAAAAATATATCGAACTACACGACTGGCATTGCTCATCAGGAAATTCGGTAATAAGAACGACAATAAAGCAGAAACTGCAACAAGAACAATAAGTGTATTACTGACCAAGCCAGCTTCCACCGCCGCTGTTCCGATTACAATACCCCCTACAATACCAATCGTTTGACCAATTTTCGTAGGCATTCGGGATCCAGCCTCTCTTAAGATTTCAATGACGAGTTCGATAAACAGCACTTCAATCACAGGTGGAAATGGCACCTTACTCCTTGATTCTTGTATCATGATTAATAATTCAAAAGGTAGGATTCCGGGATGATAAGAAAGTGCAGAAATATACGTCGGTGTCAGCATGATGGTAATAAAAAATCCTGCAAATCGTAATATTCTTAAAAGAGTTGCTGTTGACCACCTGTTATAAAAGTCTTCTGGAGAATTGAACATTTCCATGAATGACGCGGGACAGAACATCACGTTTGGACTATTTTCCATCGCGATGACTATTCGACCGTCTAATAAAGAATTCACCGCAGTATCTGGTCTAGAAGTCATCCCAAATTGAGGGAAAGGGGAAAATGGATTATCTTCCACTAGTTGTTTTAATATTGTGATATCTAAAAACCCGTCATAATCAAGTTCATCTATTCGTTTCCCTATCCTATAAAGGTTTTCATTATTGACAAGATGTTCAATATACATCACGGATATCTTTGTATTCGTTTCTTTTCCGATAATACGATTTTTACTTTTCAATCCGGGTTGATGAATTCTTTTTTTGATTAACGATAAGTTGGTCTTCAAAGACTCTGTAAATGAATCTTGTGGACCAATTACGGTTGACTCCGTTTCTGAAGGAGCGATTGAACGTTGTGACGGGCTAAATGTTTGTCCCTTCAAGAACTGTTGTTGGTCATGGTGATAGAGAATAGTGTCCCCATTCGTAATGGATAAGAGAATTGCTTCTCTATTCTCTCCCTCAACTGTCTCAAAAGAATTAAATATTTCCTCACTATTATTCAATAACGGTAAGACTATGGTCTTATGTAAAGTCAACCTATCAATAAGAGAGCTCAGATAAACAATTGTGACTAGTCCTTTTGTTGTTTGATAATCTTTGAAGACTGCATCATCAATATCGTTTAATTCTTTTTTTAAAGAGACTAGTTGAATTGGTTCAGGAGTTTTTTGCACTAAAGATTCAGGCTTAGATTGATCAGTTGGCTCAGCCTTTGTTTGAGATGTAGATTCAGTCATAGATTGATTTGTTTGTTTAGATTCAGGCTTAGTTTCATCTGTTGGCTTAGGCTTGGTTTGATCTGCTGCTTTAGTCTCAGTTTCATCTTTTGGTTTTGGCTTAGTTTGAGCCGCTGATTTAGTCTCAGTTTCATCTTTTGGCTTATGCTTAGTTTGATCTGCTGTTTTAGCCTCAGTTTCATCTTTTGGTTTTGGCTTTGTTTGAGCCGCTGATTTAGTCTCAGTTTCATCTTCTGGCTTAGGCTTGGTTTGATCTGCTGTTTTAGTCGTCTCAGATTCACCTTTTGGCTTAGGCTTAGTTTGAGCTGCTGTTTTAGTCTCAGTATCATCTTTTAGTTTTGGCTTTGTTTGAGCTGCTGATTTAGCCTCAGATTCATCTTTTGGCTTAGGCCTTGTTTGAGCTGCTGATTTAGTCCAAGTTCCCTCTGTTGGCTCAGGCTTCGTTCGTTTAGTCTCAGATTCATCTGTTGGTTTAGGCATTGTTTGAACTGCTGATTTAGGCTCTGATTCATCAGTTGGCTTAGCCTTTGTTTGAGCTGAAGATTCAGTCTTAGATTGATCTGTTGGCTTAGGCTTGGTTTGATCTGCTGTTTTAGTCTCAATTTCATCTTTTGGTTTTGTCTTAGTTTGAGCCGCTGATTTAGTCTCGGATTCATCTTCTGGCTTTGGCTTGGTTTGATCTGCTGATTTAGTCTCTGATTCATCTGTTGGCTTGGGCCTTGTTTGAGCTGCTGATTTAGTCCAAGTTTCTCCTGTTGGCTCAGGCTTCGTTCGTTTAGTCTCAGAATCATCTTCTGGCTTTGGCTTGGTTTGTTCTTCTGTTTTAGTCTCAGCTTCATCTGTTGGCTTAGGCCTTGTTTGAGCTGCTGATTTAGTCCAAGTTCCCCCTGTTGGCTCAGGCTTCGTTTGTTTAGTCTCAGATTCATCTTCTGGCTTAGGCCTTGTTTGAGCTGCAGATTTAGTCCAAGTTTCTCCTGTTGGCTCAGGCTTCGTTCGTTTAGTCTCATTTTCATCTTTTGGCTTAGGCCTTGTTTGAGCTGCTGATTTAGTCCAAGTTCCCCCTGTTGGCTCAGGCTTCGTTCGTTTAGTCTCAGATTCATCTGTTGGCTTGGCCTTTGTTTGAGCTGTAGATTTAGTCTCAGGTTGATCTGTTGGCATAACCTTTGTTTCAGCATTAGATTCTGGCTTAGATTGATTTTTTGGCTCGGCCTTTGATTGATCTGTTGGCTTAGACTTTGTTTGAGCTGTGGATTGAGCTTTAGATTGAGCATAATCCAGTGTTTTTTTATTACTATCTACGATCAATTTTCGCGCACGTTTCCATATGTTCATTTGGCCACTTCCCTTCGCGTTGAAGGCTTTTCTATTTGAAACGAGTCTTACCCAATATGGAAAAATTCATACGCGTAAACGTAAGTGTTGACATATGTTGCAACCTAACATAAAATTACTTACATAAAGTAAGTTGCTTTAAAAACGTAACCATAAAAGGAGATAACTCACATGACATTTCATCAACATCCAACCACTTATACAAAGCATGTCCATTTAAATGTGGAAGACCTTTCTCGCTCGGCCATTTTTTACGAAAATATTTTAGGACTTCGTATTCTGGACCAAACACCTACAATGGTGAATTTCACGGCTAATGGACAAGATGCAATATTAACAATAGAAAAATCTACGGCTAAAAATAATGTCGTTTCAAATGCGGCAGGACTATACCATATGGCATTCTTAGTACCTTCAAAGAAAGAACTAGGTACTATTTTCAAGCATATTCACAGCTCTGGTTATCCGTTCAGTGGTGCTTCCGATCACAAAGTAAGTGAAGCCCTTTATTTAAATGATGTGGAAGGAAACGGCATCGAAATCTATTATGACCGCAGTCCCGACCAATGGAATTGGCAAAATGGTGACGTAGAGATGACTGTTGATCCGCTTGATATTGAGAGTCTTGTGGCAAGTGCAATAGATACAACTTGGAGTGGGATGCCTACAGGCACTGTGATGGGCCACATCCACCTTCGAGTAGCTAATCTTGCTGAAGCAGAAACATTTTATGTGCAAGGACTTGGGTTTGAAGTCGCCAATCGTTATGGGGCGCAAGCAATGTTTATTTCTTCAAATGGCTATCATCACCACATCGCATTGAATGTTTGGGGACGTCCAAATCCGATTGAACGCGATGATTCTACACTTGGACTGAAAAGTTATTCAATCGTTTATCCAAGTGAAGAATCAAGACAAAAAGTTGTTGCGCAATTAAAAGAAATTGGTGCCTCTGTTTTAGAAAAAAAAGATTTTGTAAGTGCTATTGATCCATCGGGGATTGAAGTTCAATTGTTTATCGCTTAATTAGAGTCCAAATTTGTATCAAGTGTAGAGATCCTAAATTAATTCGTTAGGTATTGGTTATCCTCGCTTCATTCCCAAATTGATAGTGGTGGATTGCATTTTTCTTAAGTAGCAAAAGGTTTCGAAATTTTGACTTCAGGCGTAGCTCCCGTTGTGCGTACAGAAACAAGTCGATAAGATATAACAAAAAAGCCAAACAGACACGGAAAATATCCGAGTATGTTTGGCTTTTTGCCAATCATCGAGTTGCGTGAAACTTATACTGTTCTTCTCCATAAACAATTTAAATGCATACTGAAAAATTCAAACAGCTTCTCATTTTGATAAGACAATAAATCAATTTTTTTAGTCAATGAATCGTACTGAACACTCCAAAACCTATACATTCATTTCAAATTTGCATAAAATAGAGAGATTTTACAATGAGGAGTGTTTTTGAATGGTTATGCCATACGGAAGATTTGATGAAAGTCGACGTTCGCGACGACGTAGATCCCCAAGGTATCCGTATTTTCCTTTTTACCCGTATTACCCGTATTATCCGTATTACCCGTATTACCCGTATTATCCAGGGTATGGTTATCCATATTAAGTGTTCATGAGTTGCACTTGATATTTTTAAAGAATTCTTCAACTCTCTATGTCACAAAGTTTGTACTCAAATTAGTAATTGATTAAAGAAATGAATATCGTAAAGTTTAAAAGAGATGGTGATTCCATTGTGTGGAATTTACCATCTCTTTTATTCATTTCGCGTTTAGTTTACCAATTTATATCAATTCGTTCGAATAATGGGCTAACCTGAGTAATCTGATAACATACTCTTTCTATTGATTGCCAATGATAAGTATCCAAATGTAACATTCCCTTCACTTTTTCGCTCGAGAAAGGCAGAAATGGAGATAAGAGTTGGGCACAATTTGCAATAATATGCACACATGTAAGTAAGATATTCTTACACTCTACTCGGTTCTCGTGAATTTCTCTCCAAGGTTGCTTTGCATCAAAGTATTTATTACCGAAGCGAATCGTCTCAAATATAAAGTGTGGATATTCCAATTGGGAAACATATAAACTCTCTAACAATTTGATACAGCTAATTAAATTAGATATTTTGAAATTTCTCTTTCAAGAACTCTATTGCTATACTATTTTTATCGATAGTATTCACATTTTTTACATTAGAGGAGAAATTACATGGTAGAAAAATCAAAATTACGACTTGTAGTGACGGGCTTGTTGTTAGCGATTCTGATGGCCGCTATGGACAATACGATTGTTGCGACAGCACTCGGATCGATATTAGCAGATTTAGGTGGCGTGGAGAGTTATGTGTGGATTACTTCGGCTTACGCTGTAGCTGTGTTGGCAGGGATGCCGATTTTCGGCAAATTATCCGATATGTATGGTCGCAAACGATTCTTCGTCTTTGGAATAACTATTTTCTTAATTGGTTCAGCTTTATGTGGGATTGCACAGTCTGTACCTCAATTGGCCATATTCAGAGCCATTCAAGGTATCGGTGGAGGAGCATTGATGCCGATAGCTTTTACGATTGTCTTTGATATCTTCCCACCTAAAAAACGAGGAAAAATGACAGGTTTATTGGGAGCTGTTTTCGGTGCTTCCAGTGTTCTCGGCCCATTACTTGGAGCCTTTATAACGGACACTATCAGTTGGCACTGGGTGTTTTATGTGAACGTTCCAATCGGAATCGTGTCGCTTTTCTTGATATTAAAATTTTACAAAGAGACCAAGCAAAGTACGAAACTCAAAATTGATTGGCTTGGTGCAATTACGTTGATAACGGCTGTCGTAAGTCTGATGTTTGGATTGGAGCTTGGTGGCAAGGAATTCGCATGGAATTCATGGCAAAGTTTCACGTTATTTGGCATTTTCGTTGTATTCTCCATTGTATTTTTATGGGCAGAAACAAAAGCATCAGAGCCAATCATTTCATTTTGGATGTTTAAAAATCGCCTGTTCGCCTCATCGCAAGTGTTGGCATTTTTATATGGAGCCACGTTTGTTGGATTGACCATTTTCATTCCTATTTTTGTTCAAGCCGTATATGGCGGATCTGCTACAAATGCAGGTATTATCTTAATGCCGATGTTACTGGGATCTGTTGCTGGCAGTGCCTTTGCAGGGATTACACAATCCAAAATTTCTTACCAAAAAATCATGGCTATTTCGGTAGTTTTCTACACAATCGGAATGGCTTTAATGTCAACGATTTCTCCTGATACAAGTCGGGTTCTACTTACTCTCTATATGATGTTGGTTGGTTTGGGTGTAGGATTCTCATTCTCATTATTACCTTCAGCAAGTATGCATAAGATGGACTATCGTCATCGCGGTTCTGCCAATTCCACCAACTCCTTCTTCCGTTCACTTGGCCTGGCACTCGGTATCACGATATTCGGTTCATTACAAACCAAATTATTAACAAGTGAAATTCAAGACAAGCTGGGAAGTTCTAATCAAGGTGCATCGCAGATCATCGACAATTTACAGACCGTTTTTCAACCAGAACAACGGGAGTTAATACCACCGAATATTTTGGATGTCATCGTCAACGCAATGGCAAATTCCATTTCAGCTACATTCTTGTGGTCACTCATCCCGATTACCATCGCGATTGTCGCTGTCTATTTCATGGGCAATGAGAAGTTAGAAGTGTCAAAAGAAAAATAAGAACAACAGTCAAAAGGGCTTCCCCTACACGTCATGAATGATGACGGTAGGAAAAGCCCCTTTTGTTTATTTAGCATCAATTAAAACTCGAAGGAAAGTATACACTGAGAAGGAATCCAGCTGCAGCAATCCCTACGAAAAAAGAAAGTACTGCCAATACTATTTTCAGCCATGTTGGAATGTCCTTGAACCTTTTAAACAGAAAGCAGGCAATTCTCAAATGAGTCAAACTAATGATTGAACGAATAATTGCACTCGCCATTCTCATGTAATCGAAATGAATATATCGCTGAAGAGTATCCATATCAGCAATAAATATGCCCGTAAAAGCAATTGCGTTCAGGAGAAAAAAGTATATGAAAAACCTTATAATTCGAAATCCCATACCCTTTTGTTCATTGATTTATGGCAATCAAAAATGACTCGCCATATTTCTCGAGTTTATTTGCACCTACTCCACTGACTTCAAGGAACTCTTCTTCATTTTTCGGCCGCTTAGCACACATATCTTTGAGTGCTTTATCCGAAAAAATAACAAATGGCGGGACATTTGATTCATCAGCCAATTTCTTTCTAAGTACACGGAGTTCTTCAAATAATGGATCATTGTCTGCAACTTGTTGCGTGACGATGGCACCTTTTCGTAATACTTTGCAATTGCCTTTTAGGACTTCTTTACTTTGCTCAGTCACATAGATTGTAGGAAATGAACCTTGATCTACAGCTAATAAGTCCTGAGATATCATAAACTCCATTAAATTCGCTACATCTTTAGCATTATAGTGTTTTAAAATGCCATAAGTTGATAGTTTGTCAAATCTAAATTCTAATACTTTTTTATTTCGAGACCCTGTTAATACTTGGGCTATCAGCGTTTTACCGAATTTTTGACCCATTCGAATAACACATGAAAGAACCATTTGGACGTCTTGTGTGACATCTTGACTTTCACGTTGATCGGTACAATTGCTACATTGTCCACAAGTGTCTGGATATGTGTCGCCAAAATATTGAATGATAAATTGTTGCAAACAATTTTCTGTATGACAATAGTCAACCATTCCTTGCAATTTAATGAGTTCTGCAGGAATGCGACTAGGATCTTGAGCTTGATCAATTAAAAATCTCTGAGTTTGGACGTCTTGAGATGCATATAACACTGTACACGCACTCGGTAGTCCATCTCGCCCTGCACGTCCAGCTTCTTGGTAATAACTCTCCATATTTTTTGGCAATTGATAATGAATGACATAACGAATGTTTGATTTATCGATTCCCATTCCAAATGCATTCGTCGCTACCATCACTTGAACTTCGTCTTTTAAAAACCGTTCTTGTTCGTAACTACGGTCTTCATCGAACATGCCGCCATGATATTTCGCCACACTAATCCCACGTTTTTGAAGCATCTCATAAATATGATTTACTGTTTTTCGCGTCGCTGCGTAAATTATTCCTGATTCGTTTTCATTTTTCATTACATAGTCTTTTACAAACTTTTCACGGTCTTGTCCTCGGATAACAGAGAATGTTAGGTTAGAGCGTTCAAATCCTGTCATTACTGTATTTTCTTCAGTAATTTGGAGAATGCGGCAAATATCTTCGCGGACTTGGGGTGTCGCAGTTGCAGTTAATGCGAGAACGGTAGGCGTATTTGGAAATAACTCCGTCATTCTGCTAATCAAGCGGTAACTTGGTCTAAAATCATGACCCCATTGCGAAATACAATGCGCTTCGTCAACGGCAATAAGTGGTACTGGAATTTCACGTAATTCATTCAAAAACGATTGTGAATCTAAACGTTCTGGAGCGATATACAAAAGTTTAACCGCACCTCGTTTAACATCATACATCACTTCTCGTACTTCTTCGTGACTCAGTGAGCTATTGATATAAGCAGCATAAATGCCCGCCTCTATTAATGTATCAACTTGATCTTTCATTAAAGAGATAAGTGGTGACACGACAATGGTTGTTCCTTCTAAAACAAGCGCAGGAATTTGATAACAAATGGATTTCCCTCCACCAGTAGGCATCACACAAATGGAATTCTCTCCATTCAGCACCTGGTTAATCACCTGTTCTTGTCCGGTTCTAAATGTCTCATATCCAAAGTACGTTTGTAGATACTTTCTTGCTTGGTCTAACAAAGTGGTCACTCCTTCTATATTGCAGGTTGAAAGTGCCAGGCACTTTTTTGAGTAGCTAAGCTTTTTTGTTATTTGAAGTGCCAGGTTGCTTTATCTTGGTTTCTTTCAATTCGTCGATTAACAGTTCTGCCGCTTTGCGGTAAGAGTTACTAATATTGACGAGAGATAAGATTAAAAGGATTTTCTCAAGATTATCTCTATCGCTTTCTTCCATTTTAGCGACTTCGCTGTGTGCGTCGTTTACTCTTTGTTGGAATTCATGTTCGAAGTCTACCGCATTCCTTTGTTGAATGGATAGAAAACTTTTATAAAACTTTTCCAGTTCGAAGTCTTCATTGGTCAATTTATCATTAATTACGCCAAGAGTAGATTTGATGTCATTGATGGATAAAGATCCTTTTAGTTGATAAACCAAACTAATTAAGATGAGATGCTTCTTCGAATACTTTTTATTTTTAATGGGAATAAAAAGTTTCCCTTTTGCATAGTTGTTGATCATTGTTTTCGTTAAAACCTTTTCATCGTCATTTCGTTTTGTCATTTTAAAGGTGTGATCAAATAATTGAATCACTTGGTCCATATATAAATCAATATCAGGCATTTCTTGAAGTGAAATATTGTTTTCTAAAGAAAGCTTATTGAGTATGTCTTTTGTGTTTTCCATTTAACATCCCTCTGTTTTCATTGGCATTTACTCGTGTAATTGTAACGTAAAAAAGAGCAATCGTAAATGTTGACCAGATGATGATATGCGTATATTGTGATAAGTAGTATTAATAACTACATATAATTATGGAGGTGTTGATTTGCACACTTATATACGCGAACCCTTTAATTCATTGTCACATTTAGCCGGTGCGGTTCTTTCAGTTGTTGCGTTAATAGTAATGATTGTCAAAGCATCTATAACGGATGCTCCTACCCTACATGTTGTTGCTGTCACGATATTCGGAGTTAGCATGATTTTATTGTATTCCGCCTCAGCCACCTACCATATGGTGCTTGCAAAAGACCGAATCATAGCTATTTTAAGAAGGCTTGACCACTCGATGATATTTTTATTAATTGCAGGCTCATATGCCCCTTTTTGTTTAATCGCATTAAATGGTTCAACTGGTTTTGTGTTATTCGCGGTTGTGACATGCATAGCAATCGCTGGAATTTTATTTAAGATGGTGTGGTTCAACTGCCCAAGATGGCTTTCTACTGGACTCTATATTGGAATGGGATGGATTATCGTTTTCTTAGCTTCACCTCTTGCTGAGACATTAAGCTCTATTGGTTTTTGGTTACTCGTTTTAGGTGGCTTAATGTATACGATTGGCGGTATTATATACGGTGCAAAACCAACATTTTTACAATCTAAATACCTTGGCTTCCATGAAATATTTCACATCTTTATACTTTTAGGATCTACATTCCACTTCTTATGCGTTTATATGTATGTTTTATAGAGGGGTGCCAACGAGCTGGCGTTTGGTTTTTCTTTAATAGGGAAACTTTGCAAAGAAATTAGTGTCCTACCGGAGAGGATTGGTGTCCTTGTCCAAGCGAATGGTCGGAAACGTTACGTGAGTGGTCGGAAACCCCTGTTGAACGGTCGGAAACAAAGCTTAGTTGGTCGGAAACTTAAATTTAGTAGTCGAAAACACACGTTTATTGGTCGAAAACCAATCTCCAAGTTCGATGGTGTAGCTCTAATAACCTTATACTTTCTCATTTTCAGAAAAGTGCCAGACACTTCACGTTTTGTTGGACGTTTTTTATCCACTTACATCGGAGTCTGGCACTTTTTTCTTCCTTTCGATTTTCTCCATTTTCAAACCTATAAACAGAACCCAGTCTATTATTTATTTAAGCCATATACTAACTCGAATACAGATTAAAGGAGGTACCCATTTTTGGTTAATCAATTTTCCCCATTTCAACCAGGTGATGAATCACCAGGCTTTGGAGGCCCAAACTTTCCTGGACAAGGAGGGCCAGGCTTTGGATTCCCAAATCCCCCTGGACAAATGAGACCACCCGGATTTCCTGGTCAAGGACCTGGTTTCCCTGGTCAAGGAGGTTTTCCTGGACAGGGAGGATTCCCAGGAGGAGGCCAACCGTCTTCTAGTGCACCGACTGGACCACCACCATCATTCGTTCCCCAACAACCAGCTGGAGCTCGAGGTGGGGCACAAGCATTTGCAGTAGATCCTGGTGCGATTCGTGGATGTTTGTTCCGTTTTACCTATATATGGTTAAGAAACGGTCGTGCTTTTTGGTTTTTCCCAACATTCGTAGGTAGAGAATCTGTTGCCGGATTTAGATGGAATGGTCGTAGATGGAGTTACTACGGAACGGATCTACAAAGAATTTCATCTTTCCAATGTTTTTAAGTAAATCCAATTTCAATTAAACAAGAGGACGTTATGAAAGTCAGCAATCATGACTTTCGCAACGTCCTCTTTATTTGATGATGATTATTCTTCTATTGCCAGAAAAAATCTTCTTCATTATCGACACTAAATAAGTAAAAGCAGACTCCCCTGACGGATCTTGTAGTGCTAGGTCCGCTCCATACTCATAAAGCATAGATGCCAATTCATAATTATCATTGTATAACGCACCCACTAGTACATTTGAATAATCATCTTGAGCATTCGGGTCTGAACCTGCTTCAAATAAAACTTGTGCGATTTCATTTTCTCCAGAAAATTCAGCATAGGATAAAGCTGTATAGCCTTCTGCATCTCTTGCTTCTAAATCAGTATCTTCTTCAATCAAAGCTTTCACTTCTTCTAAGCGAAAATGAATAAATTCACACATATAATATTGGAGCAACAAGAGTAAAAAATTTAATCAATAAAACGAAAAGACCATTGCTCAGGAGAACAAAGGTCTTTACGTAAATTTACATTATGATTTTAAAAAGTGCTGAATTTCGGATATGAGGATTTCAGGCTTTTCCATCATACTCATATGGCCTGCACCCTTAATTAATGCTTGTGAAATCGTATCTTTATGAACTGAGAATGTTTTTTCGGGAGGAATTACTTGATCTTTTTCACCTGCAATCAGAAGTGCAGGAAGATTGCTGCTTTTTAATACATGATTTCGATCCGGCCGATTTTTCATTGCCTTCAACATGCCGATTGCGCCCTCTTTAGTTGTCTCACAACCAATGTTTTTCACTTTTTCCACATCTCTTGCATGTGAACCCACGTTATCAGGAGAAAATAACTTTGGAACTAGACCTTCTATTAGTGCTGAAACACCTTCTGATTCTACTTTATCTATCGCCGCATCTCGACCTTCTTTTGCTTCCTCTGTATCCGGAAATGCTGATGAATGGATTAATGAATATCCGTGAAGTCGTTCTTCGTATTTTTCCGCAAATGCCAGTGTTATGTATCCTCCCAAAGAATGGCCAAATAACGTTACCTTATCTAAATTCAAACCATCTAATAACTCTTTTAACGTATCCGCCATATATTCCATCTCATAATTCCCTTTAGGAAAAGTTGAATCTCCATGCCCTGGTAAGTCAGGTACAATTACTCGATTCTTTTCGGATAAGGTGGGGATTATTTTATCAAAATAGGCATGGCTGCGCAAAAACCATGAAGCAAAACCACTGCTTCTCCTTCTCCAGTATCTTGATAAGCTAATGTCAGATTAGATAATTCTATTTGATGATGATCTCTCATAAACATACCTATAACAACTCCCATTTTAAGGTTTTGTCATATGAATACCCGTATTTCAAAAAAAGTAAGCAGGAATTTGAATTTATTGTATAAATCACGACAAAAAAATACATAGTAATTTTACAAAATTATTCTTTTTCAATCAAAAAAGCATACGTATAATGAATACGCATGCTTTCCTTTACTTATTGAAAAAATTTAATTAATTGATTACTTGATGGCTCTTGTAGGGGATACGTTTCATCACTGTCAGTTTGACAAACGACATGTAATGTAGGAGATTCCTTAACAATAAATTTCCAATGAGACGTTTTTGAAGTACTAGTTGCTTTAAGTTCTTCACGCATCATTTTTTTTCTGAAATTAGCAAGCTTAGCAATTAAGAAACGTTCTTTGTAACGAATAAGTAAATATCCATTATGAGCGATTCGATTGTACTTGTTTAAACTAACTTCTCTTAAATCAAATCCATTAGACTTGTTTTGAACTGACGGTGACAATACAAAAAAATCTCTTTTCTTAAATATGGTTGTATTTAAGTGTTGAATTAATCCTAATTCATTTGTCAAGAAGTCCTTGTTGACTGCACTTGGAATTTGATCTTTCTCCATACTTCACCTCTTCTAAAAGTTCTCTTAGTACAAGTATACACCTTTTTTAATGCAATTTCACTCACTAAATAGGTAATATGCTCCCTAACGTTCAATTTGCAAAATTTGTCGAAGCATACAATCCTTGCTGTACAAGGGATTCAAGTTGTTCTTCAAAATTAATAATAATTTTTTAATCCATTCGTATGAAGACTAAATTGACATTAATCCCTTAATAACCTTAAACAAATGACCCACTAAAATAGACTGTTTCGGGAATAAAGTTTGATGAAAAAACCAGTTAAATTCAAGAAAAATCGTCTAATGTTTTCGTATTTGGCAAAATAAAAAGTAAACCAACTAACTTTCACAGCACTAAAAAAAAGTAAGCACTCTTCACTATCAGAAGATTGCTTACTTATTCTATGCTTATCATGCCCCATATATTCGTTTTAAAGCTTCTTTGAATTGAGGTTTCACGTCAACTTCAGGTCGAACCATCTTCACTCTTGCTTCAGCTTCTTCAATTGAATCTGCTAAACGAAGTTCCATTAACGTAGCAACCGCCATTGTTCCTGCACGGCCACGTCCAGAATTACAATGGAAGAAAATTTTCTTGCCATCTTGGTAATCTTGAACAATTTGCTTTACTCCCGTTCGGATAGACTCATCTTGAAATTCACCATCATCTACAATTGGTTGATGTTTACTGATTTCACTTGATGATGCTGCAACTTCTGCAYGTAAATCGTACACGACATCGATTTTTTCATCTTCTATTGCTCTTTGTACATCAGCTACTCCACCAACAAAAATACGATCATCGATTAACGCTTGGTAATGTTTATCATTCATTCTGTAATCCTCCTAAAGGAAATCTAATTTAAGTTGACCATTCGTTAAGACGAGTTTTGCATTGAAATCTTTACCCGCTTTTGAAACAAAACCTGTAATCCCTTCAGTTTTGCCGTGTGTACATAAATCTTCAATATGTTTTGCTGATAAACGCTTTTTTAAATAATTAGCTGGAAACGTCTGCTTGCAGCCTTCTTTATAAGCAGAACAACCGTAAAAATTCTTTCTAGAAATGATGGTTCCTTTTTGACAAGTTGGACAAGTCGCAATTTCTTTTCTCGCTACAAAGGTTTCAGTCGTCATTTGAAACACTTTATCGTGAAGTTGTGCTGGGACTTCTTGAATTAAATGATTCAAGAATTTCGCGATGCTTCCTAAAAACAGCTCTGAAGAACCTGTACCAGTTCCTATTTTTTTCAAATATGCTTCCCACTTTGCTGTCATTGCCGGGCTAGCAAGTAAATTCCCTTCGATGGCTTCACAAAGGACTCGTCCTTTTTCAGTAATGGCCACGATGTTTTTATTTACTTCAATATACCCATGTCGCTTTATAGTTTCAATAATTCCGCTTCGAGTCGCTTCTGTCCCAAGGCCTTCCACTTCTTTGAGTATTTCAGTTTCACTAGCATCTTCGACAAATTTACCACATGTTTTCATCATCGCTATTAATTGACCTTCAGTATATGGCTTAGGCGGCGAAGTTTGGCCTTCTTTGATAGCTACTTTACTTTTCACTTGTTCATGAAGAGAAAGCTTTGGCAAGGTTGGCTCTTTTGATGCTTTAGGATCTTTGTCATTCGAAAATAACTCTTTCCAACCTTTATCGATTTCCGTTTTGCCACTCGATAAAAAAGCAAGTCTATTAACTTCTGTCGTCACAGTCGTTTCTTGATACAAATAATTTGAATGGAACATGGCAAGTGTAGTACGGAGGACTTCTTCATATAAATTGCGTTCCTCACGCGACAAACCCGCTAAAACTCTCTCACTTGGGATTTTTTTTGTAGGAATGATGGCATAGTGCTCTTGCACTTTTGAACTGTCAACATACCGTTTGCTTGGCCTTCTTGAGGCAATTTCGAAAGGTTGCTGAATTATTTGTTGATATGCTTCGACTTGGCTTTCTAAGTATGAAAATTCATTTGGTGTAATGAATTGAGTATCTGTTCTCGGATATGTGACCAGTTTCTTTTCATATAAACTCTGCATCGTAGACAATACTTTAGCAGGGCTGTATTTCCACTTGCGATTTGCAGTAGCTTGTATGGTCGATAATGCATGCAACTTTGGTGGAAGTATTTTTTTATCTTCCTTCTTTAATTGCTGAACCGTACCTGGTAAAGTCCCATTGATTTGATGCTTCTGTAACAGCACTTGAGCTTCTTCCATCTTCTTCATCTTGCCTTTTACTTTCCCTTTATAAGAACCGTGTTCTGCTTGGAACGTTCCTTCTAATTCAAAGAAAGCTTCCGGCACAAAACGTTCAATTTCAAGAGCACGTTGATAAATTAGATAAACAGTAGGTGATTGCACTCGGCCAATGGAAAACACTTCTCGAATTCCTTTTTGTTGAATAAGGAGTGTGTAAAGTCGGGAGCCATTCATCCCAACTAGCCAATCACTCATTTGACGGGCTTTTGCTTCTTCATACATTAATAAATCTTTACGATTATCTTGTAACTGAAGAAACCCTTTTCGCACTTCATCTATTTCAAGTGAATTAATCCATAACCGCTTAATTGTTTTATTGCGCGCACGTGTGTAATCAAAAATACTATAAAAAATATTAGACCCTTCGCGATCCACATATCTCTATAATAATTCACGAAATATAATTGCACTTTTATAAATATCAATAAATTATCTATATTACTGTTGTTATAACGGAATTTAGACATTACATCACAAGAAGAATTGCACATAATTATAATGAATGTTAACCTATATTTACCATATTAATTCCAGTGTAAATGTGTACATAAATATTATTTTCAGGAGTGAGTCACATGATCAGGAACATTGTTAACTTTGACAAAAATGAATACATAAAGTTTAGCACAATTTCTATATGGATTGATTATGTATTTCATAACAATGGTGATGTTGATAAGAAACATTTCGCTGTAATAGGTCTGAAAGAAACAGAACTTGATATACATGTTATTCATCCCATTAGCCAATTCGTTCTTGATAATTGGAAAAATAAACAGTATAACACTCAACGTAAACATGCGAATAATGTTGTTCAATATTTGAACTACTTAGTGGATAACAAAAGAAAATTAAAGATATCGTCCCTTCAAGATTTAAATATTTCCCACGGAACAGCATATTTAAATAATTTAGCCTTTAAAGGAGTGAATAAATCTACTGTAAAAGATGCAGAAAGGACCTTAACACAATTTTACTACTGGATGGCCAAAATAGATGTCATTCCCCTTATACCCGAGAATATTCTTGAAAAAAAAGTAACTCAACTAGGAACATATTTTGAATCACCATTTAATCCATTGTATCCTTCCAAGTCAATTAAAAGAATCGAACATACTTTACCAATAAGTTATATTCCTTTATTACTAGAAGTAGCTATTGCTGTAGCTAAACCTATCGCTTTAGGTCTGTACTTCCAACTCTTTGGAGGATTGCGAGTTTCTGAAGTAATTAATTTAAAACGTACACAAGTCGCTAGAAGAATGCAAGAAGGTGACTTTATATTAGAGCTCAAGAACCAAAACTTCAGAACTGATTTAAAAGAACATTCTTCTGTCAAAAAAGAACGAACTCAACGGGTCTTAGAAATAAATGATTGGGGTCACAACCTATATAAAGACCATGTAAATCTTTACAAATCTAAAAACAAAAGCAATGCTTTATTTGTTAACAGAGATGGAAATGCTTTGTCTCAAAGGAGCTATCGTCAATACTTTCAAAAAGTTAAATTAAACTTTATCGCTTTACTAGAAAATCATGGTGATAACGAACAGAAAATTTTAGCAAAACATTTGAAATATATGAAATGGTCGACACATATTGGGCGTGGAACATTTACAAATATGATTGCAGAAGATGCAGAAAATCCATATGAAATTTCCCATCTTCGAGGAGATTCAAATATTAACTCTGCTTTAACTTACATGGTTTCTACAGAACGTATTCATAAAAAGATAGAAGATAAATTTTCTAATATGCATGAAGTCTATTTGCCAAAATTAATTACTAGAAAAGAGTGATTTTTTGAATATTAATAATGTAGATAGTAAAGAAAATGAGTATTTAAAAACGGGACAAGCTTTAAGAATGCAAACAGAAACATTAGATACCAATCAAGTTAGTCTTAGACTTAACCTTAAAACACGGCATTACGTTTCTATTTTGATTAATAGAAATGTTTTTCCACGCGCCTTTAAAGATTCCGAAGGTAGATGGAGAATTCCCCATAGGGATATAGAAGAGTATGAAAGGAAATCGAATTTAGATGGTGTAATAGGAAGTAATGAAGCTGCAAAAATATTAGGTAAATCGAGAGTATCCGTTGCCGATCTAATATACACCAACCAACTTCTAGGTGCATACAAATTCGGTGGAAAATGGTTGATTCCTATTAAAGCTGTCGAAGAATATTTAGAAACCACAAATACAGACGGGTATTTAGATGCAAAACATGCTGCAGAGAGACTTGGGTATAAAAGTGCTTTTTCTATTATTCAGCTAATAAATAAATCTATCTTACCCAATGGAATTAAGATTAATAATAAGTGGCGAGTACCTCTAACAGATATTGAAGACTTAGAAAAAGAGCAATCAAATTCCTTCAATACTACTCAAGCTGCTCAAACACTAGAAATTAAATTGCCATTACTCTTAATAATGATTAGAAATAATGTTTTTCCCGGTGCTTATAAAGATAGATTTAGTAAATGGAGAATCATTCCTGAAGATATTGAAGCATTTAAGTTAAAAAGAAGTGATATGCGATTGTTGAACCCTTTAAATCTAAATACTCTACATGCAATTGAGAAGAAGGTTAAAAAAGCAAAAAATAAAAAAATTGAAATTGATAAAGAGGTTCCAAAAAAACAGAATTGCTTAGATATTACTGAAGTAAGTAAATTATTAAAGATAAATAATTCGAGAGTTCGAAAATTAATAAACAAAAGAAAGTTTCCAGGTGCATTTAAATATAAAAAGAAGTGGTTAATTCCTCAGATAGAATTTGACCTATATCAAAAGGAAATTGAACAACAAGAAATTTCTATATTAAACTCTCTGTCATTAAAAGAAACTGCTGAAAGATTAGGCTTTGCGGATAAAAGCGTAGTGAGTACAATCATCTCAAAACAGAAAAGACTTCCAAGCGCATATAAAGTAGATAATTCCTGGAGGATTCCGTTAACAGATGTTGAAAAATTCGAAAAGTTAGTAGAAGAATCAAAAAAGACAATTGATTATACAGCACAGCTAGCTTTTTCTGAATTTAGAACTTATGTGGATTCTCTAATTTGTAATGACAATTTACTTGAAACTAAAAATTTATATATGCAATATTGTTTATTACAAATAAATAATATTAATGGCACCAATCGTTATAAAAGAGATCGTGTACTTCTTTTTAAAAGGTTSTTTAAAAAGCTAATAAGTCATATTAATGAAGACATTTTTTTAATTTCTTCAGAGGAAATTACGCGTATTTTAAGTGGAAATTTTTTGTTTAGAAAAACCGAGAAAAAAATTCTAGTACAGTTTTTAAACTATGCATACATTAAAAAGAATATTGAACCCAGTCAACAATTTACTGTTAATACTAGTATGGATAAAGTTGGTGATAAAGAAATATACTCACCTAAATTATTCCATGAAATTTATAAGTATGTAAAGGACATTAAAGCTCACATCCCCCCTGCTTTAAACGACCGAGGTTATGCAAATATGTGGGTTTATACAACACTTTTATTAACAGACTTTATTAGAGGACAAGATTTAATACTAAATACACCTAATATTGATTTAGAAACTATAGGTATCACTTCTATAGATTGGTTTACTAAAAACGAATTATCTGAATATCAAGCTCAATCTATAATAAACCAATTATATATTCATTTTCGATATCAAAGAGCTAGCAAAACTGATCAATTACTCACATTTATCGTAGCACCTGATTTATTAATTCCCTTAGCATCCTCATTAATTATTTCAGAACTACACCGTAGTTTAGATAAGAGCGAAATGCTTTTAGAAACATTTTTAGAAGGAGTTTTTCAAAATATAAAAACATCTGGAAAGAAAAAACATCAAAAATTCTTTGCGAACATGAAAAGAGATTCAGAATTTATTTTTAGTTCAAGAAAATTGAATAGATCAGTAGCAACATATTTATTTTATTCCATTTCTGAAGAGGAAGGAAATGACAGTGATCTAGCTTTACATCTAACTAAAGTTTCAAGATCACATAAAAACTCCGATTCAACTAGTAATTATATACAGGCAACTAATGGAGACGGCTCCATTAATCGTGTTTCATATAATCTTTTTAAAAGAGGTCATTTTGGCTGGCTTTATAATTACTTAATATTATATGTTACGCAGTTTGAAGGAACTAAAGATACTTTAGAAGAGCGAAGTAGTCTAATTGAACAAATAAGACTAGATATTTCTCCAATCAGTTTAGAAAATATCGCTAAATTCGTAAATACCAGTTTGAACCCATTTCCAATAAATAGAAGAGCTGATAGTATGGATATTTTTATACAGAATATTCACAAGAAAAGACAAACGGTTATTTCAAAACTAAAAGATTATTCAAAAGAAGAAATTCAGGAAATTCTTGCAAATTTAGCAAACGGGGATCTTCCATCAAAAAATGAACATGCGCAATGCTTAGTTTTTCCTAATTGTAAAAATCCCAAGTTGACCAACTGCTTTTCCTGCGAATATGTTATTCCTGGAAATCTCGTTTTAATTCAACTTAATAAAGAATTAAAACGACTTTTTGAGGTGATTGAAAATGCTTCCAATGACATTATCATTCAAAGAGATACAAAGTTTTTGATGCATGCATTGTTCATTTGGAAAGAAGCCCGTATTAAATTTGGGAATGACAAAGTTCAAGCATATATATCACCTGAAAATATATGGGGGAACCTTGAAAAAATTGCACATAAACTTACTATTGAATAGTTGTTAAGGGGGTGTTCATGATTGAGATTAAAGTGACAATTGATTTTCTTAATGAAAAMGAAGTCATAAAAAGAAAACAGAATGTTAAGTTTGAAACATTTGATTTAAATGAATTTAAGAGAATGTTTAAGCAACTTGCAGAAAATAATCATATTTTAGATAATTTTGATCAAATTCACTGGAGATTGCCATGTAATATTTCGGATTACCCAATCACTATCTCGTTTGATATTGAAATATATTATAAATTCAATTTAGCACTCAAGGCTTATACAGTTGTCCGATTACTATCTGGAAGAACTGCAATCACTGTCTATAACGAAGTTACATTGATAAAAAAAGCAATTCTAGAAAGTAACGGATTTACAAACACAAGAAAACTTGAATCTTTTTTAGATATTCAAAATCAAACATATACATATCAAGGATATCAAATGGCAATTGATATCAAGCGATTCCTAACATTTTATAAGTTAGATAATAATGATGAAATTATTAATATCTGTAATAGTCATCAGTTACTAAAAAGAACTGCAAGAGATTTGCCTACCTTTGAGGATATTATGATTTTCGATGATATTGTTAATGATTATTTTCAGAACCATTCAACTATGGAAACAATCGAATTCTATCCAATTATGTTGTGGTGGTTACTGACCAATATTTTACCCATGCGCCCTACCGAATTCCTATCCCTAGAGAAAGAATGTTTAATGTTTGATGAAAATCATCCAACTCCCTATAGAATTAAAGTGCCTAGAATTAAAAATAAATCTAATTCTCCGGGATTTTCAGTTAAATATGAAACTGTTGAAATTGATGAAAAAGCCTATAGAGTAATTCATAGTGCCATACAAAAATTAGATTTTACAAATTCAAAGTCTCAATATTTATTTTCAGTGGAGTTACTTTTAACATTCCGAAAAGTTAAGCACAATAAGAAAAATAATAGAATAAATAGAAGAGATTTCGACTTATTAAAGAAGAAGTTTTATGAAAAAGTTGTAGAAGGAATATACGGCAAATATGACCTTGAAAGAATTAAATCTGGCGATACAAGGCACTTTGCCATCATTAATATGGCTTTGCAAGGATTCAATATGCTTTCTATTGCTAGAATGGCCGGCCATGAGACAATAAGAAGTCAACAAAGTTATTATTCACATGCTGAACATTTTGCTCAATCTTACGTATATAGACTTGCTCAAAAAGAAATCGAACATAAAATTAACAATGAAATGAATAGTGGGATTATTGGATGGAAGCGATATATTTATGATAAGGGTAAATCGGCTAAAATTACAGATACAGAAAATTTTGTAGGTAGAGTTCAATATGGATATTGCACTGAAAAGAAAGAAAATTTCCCCGAAACTTGTATAGAATACTGCGAATATTGTCCTAAATATGCTTTTAGTCCATCCGTTAACGAGCAAAAAAATGCTTTCAATTGGCTTTCAAATAATTCAAATACACTTGAAAGAAAAATCCAAGAATCAATAGAGCTAATGAAAGACCTATCAGAGAGTCTCTCTAAATCATTTATTCAAGGAAATGATGATTTACTAAAATCGACCTCTAGAAATTTACTAAGCTATATGTATATGAAAGCAATGATTGATTCGAAAATGTTGGGAGTGGATTCTTTTGGAAAAAAAGAATGAATTACAAAATCGCGGAAGACCCAAAGAGAAGACAGATGAAGAATTAATGCAGCTAGCATTAGACATTAAATATAAGAATCATGGAAAGAGTTTAACTCCTTCTTTTTTAGAAAAAGAAACAAAAGTTGGTAGAAACACTTGGAGTCGTCGAATGAAGCAATATATTGACGAACTAAATAAACCAGCTCTTACTAATTTCCCAATTGATAATAAAAATGAAATCATGATTCCTAGCATTGACTTAATCTTTAAAAAATACAGCAACGATAAAACAGCTTTAAAAAACGAATTATTAGAAATTGAAATACTGTTTTATGAAATATACAAAGAGCTAAAAGAATATAAATTAAGAGGAGACCTTTACGAGAAGAATATGCTTGAAATTCAATCACTAAAAAGTGAGGTATCGATACAGAAAAAGCGTGCTGAACATTATGAGCAGTTATATAATACCATTACTTTATCAAGTGTATATCCACATTTACAAGATAAATTAGGATCACCAACACAAAAATTGAACTTAAAACAAAAGTTAATTAGTATGGAAAGTTATATAGAAAAAAATACGAACTTAGAAAATTTATCGTCTTACTTTCCTGATGTTACTGACGAACAATTACAAAAAAAAGAAAAGAAAGAACAAGAGATAGAAAAAAAAAAGCAGTTCAAAAACATGCAAAAACTGTTAAATAAATTTGATGTATAGTAGAAAATTTCATTTAAAAATTAGTAAAAAAAGAAGAGTTTCTTTTACTCTTCTTCTTAATTTTGTATTATTTAACCACCATATAAAAATACTATACTTTTATAAATTTATCGTGCAACATGATAGCGAGAAATAACCTCTCCCAATAATTTAGCAATAAATTGATAGAAACCCAACTCTGGATTAGGTTCTTGATATCCTTTAACTGTAGTATTATTAGCTAATATAAATGTACCTGATGTATAAAGTTCACTCTCTACCAAACGATTCACCAACACTTCAGTTCTAGTTTCATAGTTCTCAGGAATTAAATTTCCTTGCGGATCCTTCCGAACAAATACTTCATCTGCACCAAACAATGGGATTCCGATTTTTGAACCCTTTTTATTCTTTTCATGCTCACCTAGTAGAAATATATAGCCAATAAATGGGCGTTCAAAATTTTCACCTTTACTACTAAGTCTTAATCGCGTATTTGCTTTCTGCAAATCAAATGCACTGCCGATGGCTTCTTCTGAACGATTGTTTAAATTATTACCCACAGACCCGTACATTGATTTCATTTCAATTGCTGCAAGCAGAAGATTTTTACCATTTGAAAGTGGTTTATATACAACGATATCCCAATTCTTAGATGCTCTAAAATAACCTGGAAGAGTAGCCTTCGTCCCATTTACAATATGGTTGTCATCAACTCCATTTTGAATTAATAAGGTTTTTATTGCATTCTCAAAAGCAAACATTGTCCTACCGTTAAGCACTCCAGTTTCTCTAACTTCCCAATATTGTTCTACACATATGTTAATAATTTCTTGAATCTCACTTTCGGATGGTATATTTATTTGCATCTCTTTTCATACCCCTATTCTTTATTTACTTGCATTGTGAAATTCTTCAAAATTTCCATTTCTTCCGACTCTAAGCTGTAGGCTTGTTGTAATAGTAAGTGTAATTTACTTACATCACCCAATTTGTCTGCCTCTAATATTTTTTTCTCTAACTGAGGTGATATATTGCAGGGCAAACATACGTTTACAACACTTTGTTTTTGAAATCTTATATAGTCGCCTCTCATTTTGGTCGAATGTGCACGAACAAATGACAAACCTATTGGGCTTTCCATTATTATTTTCAAAAAATTGATATCATAATTATTTGATATCAAATAATAAAGACTATGTTCTGGATAATAATTTCCTTTTTCAATTATTATCCTTGAACCTTGAGTAATATCTGGAAAGAGAAGTTTTGGGAGAGACAATTCATTTAATCTAATTTTTTCTTGGGTGAAGTACCATTTATGTGGTTTTTTTTTAACAAAAGCTCGATTTTCCAATTTCTCTTTGTAGCTAAGCAAATACTTTTGGATGTTTGGAAATTCATTGATATCTACTGGCTTATTATTAATATCATACGTATTAATTAGGTGAAGACCATCCCAATCAACTAATCCTTTGCGTATATGATTCTTTGTTATTATGGGAACCAAAAGTTCTATTTCTAGGGAATTTGTCAATATGGTTTCTTTAGAAACTAAAAAGACGGCATTTAATCCACTAGCAACTCCAACTTTACATTTAACAGCTTCTGGAAGTTGTTTTATTGATGGATGAAATTCTTGGATTTTTTTTAGTATTTTATTTACTTCGAAATCCATAATCCAAGGTTGATCATTCTCAAACCACTTTTCGAGGACTTCAGCGACTATTTTTATAGGAGCACACCTATATAAAACATAATCTACCATTTCTTGGACTTCTTCTTCTTGAATACTTTCCGAATTCAGATATAATGATTCACCACCTAATTTCCGGTCTATACCAAAAATACACGGATATGAAGAGACCTCATCCATGTAAGGCATTGTATTGTGAATATCTATGTAATATTTAACTCTAAATGAATCACTTATTAAATTTCTTATAATTTTCCCATAGTTGTTCTTAGTAAATCTATCAGTACATATAAAAGACAGAGTTCCAGATTTAGATAGCATTTTTAAACTATGTTCAATAAATGCCACATAAATATCAGCTCTATCAAACAGAGTTTTAAAATTCGATTTATATATTTTTAAAGTTTCAGGTAATATATTTTCAATCCTAATATAAGGAGGATTGCCTATTATAAAGTCGAATCGCTCTTTCATTCCAACATTCCACATAAGAAAATCTTCGTTAATTATCCACTTATCAACTAATTTTCTAGAGTTTATTTCAGAAAAACCTATTTTAACAAGATAATCATGTACTTCTTTTTTCAGGTCATCATATGTTGCAGGATTTAATTCGATAACTCTTAAAGAATTTTTTAAAATGTTAATTATAATTTCATTATTTTCGCCTAAAATGTCTGAACTATAATCAATTTCCACAGATTTGACAAGACGTTCGATGGCTAAAAATAAGAATCCTCCATCTCCTGCTGAAGGTTCTAATAATTTTTTCTCATATAACTTTGTGCTAGATTTATACCCAATCATATCGAGCATTGCTTCTACAATTATTGGCTTAGTATAATACTGACCTAGTTTTTTTTGCTTATTCATAATACTCAAATCTCTTTTCACGATAACTATTTTTTATTAAACGAATTTTTAATGAGGTTAAACAACTTTAATGAATTTGTTTATTAAAATATCAAAACTAAGTATAGTAGAATTCTTAAAACTTTCCAATGAAATAAGAACATAGTTAAATAATTGATTATTTATTATCTTTAATATATTTTTCAATTATCCGATTGCCCGCAATTAAATATTTTTTAAAATCGTTATGATCAATTAATTCAACAATTAATTCAATTTTCCCCAGAGCCTTATAAGTTTCAGCCATATCAATATCTTTTTCTTTTTCATAAATCTTATCTATTAAAATAAAATAATCACTCGCAGTATTCTGGAAGATCCTATTAACAGTTTTGTTTTTCAAGAGATACTGATCACATTCATTATCCTTTGATTGAAGTTTTAAATTAGTTTCCAGAACTTTTTTTAAATAAAAATATAATGAATCTAAATCTTTGCATCTTTTTAAAGAGGTTATTGTATACGCACTGTACTCTGATTTATCGAAGGAGTAAAGGGAATTGAAATAAATATATAAATCTTCAATCTCCTTAATTAATTTTACAGTTATTACTTCTTTGATACTCTCACTATTTGTAAAGTATTCTTTTAATTGATTAGGTAGTTTTGAAGCCTTGACCAAGGTGTTTAGCTCATTCATCTTTTCTCCCCCTAATTGATTGTTTAAATACTGATATTTTATCATACTCCCACATCTCTTGCAGACTATAGTCCGTGGACTGAATAGCACATTTCTTTGAATATGAAGAAAAAGATTGTGGTGAGATTTAATGAAAGTTGAACAAGCCATTGGAATAGTATTAAAAGAATTTAGAGTAGAAAAATCTTTATCACAAGAAGAACTTGCCCACATTTGTGAGTTAGATAGGACCTATATAAGCCTCATGGAACGAGGAAAAAGGAAGCCAACTATAAATACTATTTTCTCGTTATGTATTGGTTTAGGTATATTACCCAGTACAGTTATAATGGCTACTGAAAAAATGATGAATTTTAAAACTTTTCCAAACTAATTATTGAATATTACTCTCATAAAAATTATTTTATTTACAAAAAAAATCTACAATTCTTAGAACGAATTGTAGAAATCCCTATTACTATTTCTTGTTGTTAGCAAATTCAAATCCAATATTCTCCCCCTCAAGCCTCAGTGCAGCATTGAAGACTTTTCCGGATTTAGATTTCATTCCTTTTATAACACTGGTTTTCCCTTTTGAACATAAATCATTTATATGAGTCTCTGTAATTTTTTTACCAAGGATTCTAATGGGGAACGTTTGTTTACAGCCATTTATATACTCTGAACAAGAGTAGAATGTTTTTTTATTATGAATGTTTCCTTTTTTACAGGTAGGGCATTTAGCAATTTGATCATTCTTTAGAATGCTCGTGATGCTTTTCTCAAGTACTTCTAATTGTAATTGATTAGGAACTTCCATGATTAATTTATTAATGAATTTTGCAATATTCGACAAAAAGTGTTCTTGTGAACCGTTGCCATTTCCGATTTTCTTCAAGTATGTTTCCCATTTAGCTGTCATGGAAGGACTGGAAAGAAGATTTCCCTCGATTGATTGACAGAGAATTTCTCCTTTTTTAGTCATGTTTACAATATTTTTCTTCACTTCAATATAACCATGTCTTTTGATAGTTTCGATGATTCCACTTCGAGTGGCTTCCGTACCGAGGCCTTCAATTTCMTTTAAAATCTTCATTTCTTCTACAGTTTCAGCTTCTTTACCGCACGTCTTCATCATCCCAATCAATTGGCCTTCTGTATAAGGTCTAGGGGGTGTTGTCATACCTTCTTTCCACTTTACGACTCCATTTACCTTTTCCCCATTTACGAGTACTGGAAGTGCTTGAGACGCTTCTTTTCCCTTATTACTTTTTTCATCTAAAAAGAGTTCTTTCCATCCTTTGCTTATTTCCGTATTTCCCGTTGTTTCAAACTCTAGTTCTTTTATATCTGTTATAACTTTTGTTTCTTCAAATACGTAATCTGAATGAAACATGGCTAGTGTCGTTTTGAGAATTTCAAGGTAAAGATTGTGTTCTTCTTTTGACATTTCTTGAAGCGTTCTGTCTGATGGAATATTTTTTGTTGGAACGATGGCATAATGCTCTTTTACCTTTTGTCCATCCACAAATCGTTTATTAGGCTCTTTTGTGGAAATCTGAAATGAGACACCTGCAACCATCTGGTAGGCTTCAACATTACCTGCAAGGTAAGCGAATTCATTAGCAGTGATAAATTGCGTATCCGTTCGTGGGTACGTAACTAATTTCTTCTCGTAAAGCCCTTGTACGAGCCTTAAAACTTGAGCAGGGCTGTACCTCCATTTTTCATTCGCAACCGCTTGGAGCGTTGACAAGRCATGTAATTTTGGTGATTTTTTGCATTTTTCTTTTTTAAAAATTGATTTTATACATCCATTATTTTGATCAGATATATTATGCTTTTTCAAAAGGTCTAGCACATCTACTTTTTTATCACTTTTGATTTTGGATTTCCCTTTATATGTTCCATTGGCTGCAGTAAAGTTTCCTTCAATTTCATAAAAAGGTTTTGGAACAAAATTCTCGATTTCTTTCTGTCTTTGATAGATTAAATATACGGTTGGTGATTGAACACGCCCAATAGATAGACTTTCTTTAAAACCTTTATTTTGTAATAAGAGCGTGTATAAACGACTTCCATTCATTCCAACAATCCAATCGCTTATTTGTCGAGCTTTAGCTTCTTCATAGAGCAATAAGTCTTTCTGATTATCATGAAGGTTATCAAACCCTTTACGAACTTCGGCAACTTCCAAAGAATTAATCCAAAGTCGTTTGATTGTTTTACTCTCCGCACCGGTCATGTGGTAAATTGAATAAAAAATATTAGATCCTTCCCTATCCAAATCGCAGCCGTTAACGATAGTTGAAATTGAAGGGTTATTGAATAAGTCTTTTATATAGTCGAAATGCGACTGCATACCTTTTACCACCTTGTATTGAAATTTGTCTGGCAAGATCGGCAACGACTCTAAATTCCACAAACCCCATTCTTTTCTGTATTCTTTAGGTTCTTTTAATTCAACTAAATGACCAATCCCCCATGTGATAATTGCACCAGAAGGAAAGGTACTGCAGGGATTAAGTTCGATGTGAGTTTTGTGCTTACTTTTTACAGTGAAAGCTTCGCTGTATGCTTTTGCCTGAGAAGGTTTTTCAGCAAGAATTGCTATTTTGCTCATTTTTCCCCTCCTTACGATTTTTTTACACCCTTTAAATAGATTTACGAGGTATGCATTGAAGCAATGCATGCAACCAACAGAAAACAATGGTTTTATTGAAAACAGGATTATAAAATCCATCAAAATAAGGGAATCTATTTTACGCCAATATTTATGTTACAATAATTAACAATTAGAACAAACATTCTTTTTTCGATGGTTGAAGCCAATAGGGGGAAACTAATGAACATTGTAAATGCAACTTTCCATATACTCGATAAAATGGAAAGTATAGAGCGATTGACAATCAGAGAAGATCAAAACAACCTCATGCTAGATATTGCGGAGTTGATAGATAAAGGTGGAGTTATGATTGCTGAAGCAGGTGTTGGTATAGGTAAATCTTTTGCAWATCTGATACCAGGATTAATCTCTTCTAAATACATAAACAAAACTCCTTTAATAATCTCGTCCTCATCTATTCAGTTAACTGAACAGTTAATTAAAGATGTCAAAGGTGTTTCCGAAATATGCGATGATTCATTTTCAATTGTTGTGGGAAAAGGTCAACGGAATTATCCATGTTATAAACGATTTATCAAAATATATCCTCAATCCAAAGCATCTATAAATGAAATGCATACCGGATGGAGGACAGTTAACAGTGGTGAACAAGGACGATACTGCGTCGAAAAATGTATATTTAACAGATGTTCTTTTAAGAATGAATGCGAATTTTTTCAAATGCGAGGCGAATTAACCAAGTATAACTCCAAAAATTGCATTGTAGTTAATCATAATCTACTTGTGGAACATTTAAAGCGAAAAAGAGATTTTCCTTATAAGAAACAACTTATTCGAGATGGTCATACTATTATTATAGATGAAGCACACAAATTTGAAGAAGTCGTCCGAGATGCGTTAAGTCAATCTTTAGAACATAAACATATTGAACTCTATAAAAAATATATTACACAATTGAACATTGACAAAGTAAGTTATTTAGAAGCTTATATAAAATTAAAAAATTTATTCAAAGATATTCATAATTATCTATCAGATAGGTTGGCTGAGGACACAGAGGAAATTACAAACCGACGTATAGACATTGAAGAATTCTTTTCAAAACAAAAACAAGTAATTACGGAAGTGTATCAATCTTTGAAAGAAATACAGGAAGAATTGATGTATATAGATTACCTTGAATTTCAAGAAAGTATCTATGAATCTTTGGAAGAATTGTTGTTTACACTGATAGAACTATTTAGAGGAATCTCAAATAATAGTGTGGTTAAATGGTGCTCATACACGAATATGTTTTCTCAAACAAATCTCCAAATAAACACTGCTCCAAAAGATATCAATTTTGAAATTAAAGATTTACTTTTAGATGAGGTTTTATATAGAAGCCGCGAATCAAAAACTCTAGTATTTTTATCTGCCACACTAGGAAATGGTGACAAAACTAATTTTGAAAAGTATTACAGCTACCCTAAAAAATCACTTGGGTTGCCATCAGATACCTTTTATGCTGAACCTAGAGATTCACCATTTAATTATCATGAACAAACGGTATTATATAATCCCAAAGAGAAAATTGATGTTAGCCTTGAGGGCTCTTCAATAAAAATAGCTAAAGAGATTATACGTTTAGCAAACTTAACACAAGGTAGGACCATAGTATTATTTACTGCTAAAAAGCATTTAAATGATGTGTTTCAAGTAATAGTGAACTTAGGCTCTAATTATTCGTGGAAATTATTAAAACAGTCTAATGATACACTGCAAACTATCAATCATTTAAAAGAAACTAATGGAGTACTGTTAGCAACAGGCGTGTTTTGGGAAGGTATAGATATTCCAGGGAGTGATTTGTCATCACTTATCGTTGTTCGATTGCCTTATCCTGTACCAGATCCTATATTTGAATATAAAAATTCAAAAATTAAGGGTGTATATGATTCAGAAATGATTTTAAAACTTAAACAAGGTGCTGGCCGATTGATTAGAACAGAAAATGATATTGGAATTTTAACAATATTAGATTATAGATATTTCAAAAAAAAGAACTTATTAGTCCAATTACCTTACACGAATTTCACAGATGATTACGAAGTTGTAAAAAGGTTTTGGGAAAGCAAACAATAAGCGATTGTTAATATTACTTGAGATTCTCCTATAGTAAATTCTGTTAATAGGATTGTAGGGGAATCTTACCGTTAAACGATTAAAATGAGACTTGATCAATACACTCAAACGGTGAAGTTCCTCATCTATCCTACGAATTCATTTTTTTGATATAAGAGCTTCAATTGTATTTCTTTTTATTTCATCCGAAATCCTAATTAGTTTCAAGTTTTTAGTTTAATTAAAGACGATTGCTTCCTGACTTTCTAAAGAATAAAGTTTCTTATGACATTCCTGGCAACACTTTCCTCGAAAAAACGGGGGTTCATTAATGCTATATTCAAAGTGTTTTTCATATGCATGTTTACTCTTAATGTCGAGAATAATCGTGTTCAGAGTCGAAGAATCTGAAGAATGGCATAAATCACAGTATTCTCCTTTGGTATTCTCATCACAGTAATAGCAATACTCATATCCTTCATAATCTGTTAAGAAAGTGCTTTTTTGGCACCTATCACATTTTTCAAGCTCAATTTCTCCACATCTAATACATAACATTTTGTCAGTTGATTCTTCGTAAAATAAGTACTCGTAGTAATTACATTCATGGCACTCATGCATCTTTATATTTTTAGTATAAAAACAGCTAATAATTTTATTGGAACTCATATCTTTTAAAAAGTTACTTTTTATTGCATTTAATGATTTAATTATTTCCATAGATTTTGGGGAAGTCTTTTCTAATAGGACTTCAATGTAAGTACAAAGCATATCATCAATAGTCTTGGATTCAATTTGTAAGTCCTCAAGTAATTGAAGTATATTATCATAATTGTTATTACAATGTTTACAAATAAATCCAACCTCTTGTTGTACTATGGTGTTCAATGAACAGAACGGGCAGGGCATATTGTAATCTCCTAATTTAAACCCCCCAATATTATGATGATACTGTTGTCTAACTGCATCATCATTAACTACCATTTTCCAATTCTTTAACGTATTTGCTAAAGTTTTATCGAAAAAAAGCTTTACCATTCTATCGAGTGAATAAAGTGTACTTGAAAAAATTCGAGTTGGTTCTTCCTCGAAATGAACCTCTCTGTGCAAAATATTATTTCTTATAATTCTAATTGACTCTAAATTTTTCACATCAGCTTCTTTTATACTTCTACCTTTTTTTTCATGAACCAATTTTAAACGATCAATAATTTTGGCTGATGAAATAGTTTTTTTATTGTCTCCATCTAGTGAATCTAGCACAAATAAAGGGTGTTCAGATTCAAGAATACTTTTTAAGATTAATTCCACGCCAATTCCTAAAAACATAATTGCATACTTGTACTCGTCAGTATTTTCTTTTGCTTGTATGTATGATTCTAAGCTCCTCTCGATAAAATCAATTCCATTTTCATAAAGATTCATTCTTGGACTTTCCATATATACACCTCACTAATTAATCTAATCTATTTACATATATTTCAGCTTGTTTAGATATTGCCTTAGAGATTTTAATTGAAAGCTTTTCCCTTCTTTTCGCACTTTTTACTACTACATTTTCAACCATCATTTCATCTACTATCTGAGAAAAATACTCATTTCCATCTTTAATAATTAAGAGGTCTCCTTGTTCAATGCGACTACATTCTAGATTAAAACACACAATGTTATTTTCCTTATTTCTGTTATAGAATTGAACAATTTGCCCAAGATAACTAAAAGTACTTGGTATAGCTTTGAAAAGACCAGGTGTATGCAATGATTTATTTATATCCTCAAATGTAATTAATCCTTCTTGATATAATCGAACTGCTTTATATAGCTCCCAAGTTGTAACCAGGGTATGTGAGTCTGCATCTTCAATTTGTTCTGGGGTGTAACCAGGAAACCCTCTATCTAAAGGGGCTAACATTCTCTGATGATTAACTATTAAAATACCATGAACATCCGTTCTTTTTTCCGATTTTATATTTCTAAGAATATACTTAACAATTGCTTGACAATCATCTTCTGTTGGGCGACCTTTATGTCCTTTTATTTCGATTAAAGTGAGCCTGTCATCATCTAATATTCTTAAATCTTCTTGTCTATTTCCATCTACAACTAAGTCTGAATCTATAACCTTGTTGTATCCTATATATTCAAAAACTTTTTTCAAATTCTCAACAAGAAATTCGCCAAAACCCTGTGATGTAATTGTATTGGTAAGAAATTGATGTTCCTCTCTTACCTTTGAGATGTTCTATTCTAACTCTTTAATTTTTTCCGAATACTTTTTAACAATTTCTTCTCTTTGCGCAATTAATTTTTTTTCATCTGGAAAAACATATTTTTCGTTATTTACCCAACTATTTT